>QAKR01000026.1 GCA_003343705.1 Clostridiales bacterium
CCGCAGAAGGTCTTTGAGTTGCAACAACCAGGTGCATACCCGCTGCACGTGCCATCTGGGCTAATCGGCAAACAGCGTCTTCTACCTCTTTCGGAGAAGCCATCATAAGGTCTGAAAGCTCGTCTATAACAATAACTATTTGAGGAAGTTTCTTTTCGCCGTTCTCGACATTGCGATTATATCCGTTAAAATCACGTACTCCTTTTTCAGCAAACATCTGGTAACGGGAAAGCATTTCGGAAACAGCCCAACTGAGTGCCCCGGCAGCTTTTTTAGCGTCTGTAACTACAGGAATAAGCAAATGTGGAACACCTTTATACACTGTAAATTCAACCATTTTAGGGTCAACCAATATCAGTTTTACTTCTTCCGGACTGGCCTTGTATAAAATACTTATTAAAATAGAGTTAATACAAACTGATTTACCTGTTCCTGTTGTACCGGCAATCAGCAAGTGAGGCATCTTTGCTATGTCTATAACCACATTTTCACCGCTTATGTCTTTACCTAAAGCGGCTGTTATTTTACTGTCGCTTTCACGAAACTCGCGGCTGTCCAAAACTTCACGTAAAAATACCGTTTGTTGAGTCTGGTTAGGAACTTCTATTCCAATTGCTTCTTTACCGGGAATAGGCGCTTCTATTCTAACGCCTTTTGCTGCAAGGTTCAGTGCAATGTCGTCGGAAAGATTGGTAATTTTACTTATTTTAACACCTCTGCCTGGTTCAAGCTCATAGCGTGTAACCGTCGGGCCTCTGGAAACGTGTGTGATCTTTGTTTCAACGCCGAAGCTCATAAGTGCATCTGTTAATTTTTCACCCATACGAACCAGTTCATCCCGCGCTACATGTGCACTCGTATGACTAGGCTCTTTTAAAAGTTCAAGTCCGGGAAAAACATATTCACGTATTGTCTCCGTCTCTTTTTGCTCTGTAATTTCATTAGAAATTTCAGCTTGTGCTTTTGCTATATCATCTTTTGTTATTTTCTCTTCTTTTTCAGGATTGTTATCAGTTAAATTTGTTGTAAATGAAAGTTCTGTATCATATTTATCTGCGATTTCATCAATCTGCTTTTTAAAATCATCGGTGTCATCATCTGAAAGCAGGGGCATTTTAACCGGTTTAGAGATTTCTTTTACCGGAACACGTTCTTTTTGCACTTTTACCTCAGCCCGTAATTTTAAACGCTCTTCCTTCTTAGCTTTACGCTCTTCCGGAGTTCCGATAAAATCTGAAAATGTAAACCCTGTTGCCAAAACAAGGGAAACAAGCATAAATGTAAAAACTATAATACCGGCACCGACCGCCGTTGCAAGGGCTGTTAATGGTAACGCTATTGCCCCTCCCACTATTCCGCCGGAAGCAAACCTTGCGCCATCAAAATACAAGGCTGAAATTATCTTAGAAAATTCGGCTCCTTTTTCTGCCCCTTCAGGCATTGTACAGATATTTATAAAAACTGATAATAACACAACAAATGCAGACGAAAGCCAGATTTTTACGGCAAGCTTTTCCTGCCGCAAAATAAGAATTACCCCTATGTAAATCATAACAATAGGTACGGCAATAGCCGCCCCCCCGAAGACACCGAATAAAAATGAAGTTGTCCATTTACAAAGAGGTGCGCTTTCCGCTGCAACAAAAAACACAATAATACATAAAGCTACCGCAAAAAGAGAAATTGCCCAAATTGTATCTCGCATATTTTTATTTATTGCTTTTTTCTTTTTATTTACGGTTGCGGAAGACTTCCTTCTTGAAGCCGTTTTTTTTGCTGCCATTTTTACGTCCTTTCAATTAAAATTAAAGCTCATATTTAATTTAAATAAAAAGATAGATAACTCTATCTTTTTAATATCTAAATTAATACATTGTTATAATAAAAATAACGTTTAAATAAAAACATTAATTACTATTAGTGCTGTACCAATTGCAGCACTAACCGCGGCATATAAATACATCTTTCGTTGTTCCATAAGATAACGCATTATTTTAATAACAACAATTGTTGTGCCGAATGTTACGAACATCCCAAAAAAGCCGTAAACTATTTCAGTTGTATATGCTTGTGTAATAATTCCTTGTGCAAGAAAATTTATTACACTAATCAAAACAGCCGGAATAAATATTAAAAACGCATATTTTATACAGAAATTCTTACGAAACCCCCTATAAGAACAAGCAGCCGCCGTCATTCCCACACAGGAAACACCCGGTAAAAATCCAAATAAATTGGCAACTCCTGCAAATACGGCGTCTTTTACATTCATCTTATCGTCTTTTCTATCATTATCAACAACCCTATCTGAAAACAGATAAACAAACGCAGAAATAATAAATAGTGAACCTGTTAACCACCAAAGCTTCTCCAGACTAAAAATTACAGATAAAAACGGCATTAAGATAAAAACAGGAATATATGAAAAAATTATAAATACCAAAATCTTTTGGCTTGTTCTGGCTTCAGACCAAATAAATTTTCTTTTACAAAGTTTAACTGTTATACGGCCAGTAGCCCGTATAAGAGACATGACCCGGCTACGAAAGATAAAAATAATTGCTAATAATACACCTAATTGCAAAAAGAACATAACAAGCGGATTACCCGAAGCAGATAAATCTACTCCCGTAATCTTATGTACAAAATCAAAACGCACCTGTGAAGATACCGGTACCAATACCGAAACACCTTGTGTAATCCCCAAAATCAGAACTCTTATTATTTCCAGCACAATATTATTTAACTCTGCCATAAAGCTATTCCTCCTTTAAATACATTTTTCGTACAAACTAATATATATAAATTTATATAAGCGACAATGTATAATATATTTGCAAAGGAGTGTGCATGCTAAATGTAAATTCAGAAAATGCTTAATAAGAAAAATATTTAATTTTGTTTAGGTTGTTTAAAAGTTTAATTTTGCAATAATGATAAATTTATTTTTAGAGATTGCGGTATTATAAAATTTTATAAAATACAACAAATAAAAGCTATCAACAATTAACTAAAGAAATAGCCCTTCTGCCATAACCCTTATAAAAAGATTTAAACTGTAAGTTCGATATTAGCTGAAGTTTTTTGTCCTTCAAGCTTAGGATAAACGCTATTTTTTAAAAATTTATCAACCTGTTCCGGACATCTCCCTACATAAAGAGAAGGGTCAAGTGCTTTCTTTATACTGTCGGCTGAAAGACCAAACATAGGATCTGAAGCAATACGATCGATAAGGTCGTTGTCAAGCCCCTCTTCCTTAATACGTGCTGAGGCAGCAAGACTGTGCTGCCTTATTTTTTCATGAAGCTCCTGACGATCTCCGCCTTTTTTAACAGCTTCCATCATAAAATTCTCTGTTTCTATAAACGGTAGCTCTGCCATAACCCGTTTTTCTATCATTTTAGGATAAACAACAAGCCCGTCCGTAACATTTATATATATGTTAAGAATAGCATCAATGCCTAAAAATGCTTCCGCAACAGCTATTCTTTTATTTGCACTGTCATCAAGAGTTCTCTCAAACCACTGTGTAGCCGCTGTAAATGCAGGGTTTAAAGAATCTGTCATTATATAACGTGCAAGTGCACAAATTCTTTCGCAGCGCATGGGGTTTCTCTTATAAGGCATGGCTGAAGAACCTATCTGATTTTTTTCAAAGGGTTCTTCTATCTCCTTAAAGTTGGCCAAAATTCTTATGTCCCCGGCAAATTTATAAGCCGATTGTGCAATCCCCGAAAGAGTTGCAAGAACTTGAGAATCTATCTTACGGCTATATGTTTGTCCGGATACGGGAACAACACCGTCAAAGCCCATTTCATCTGCAATCATTTTTTCAAGAGTGTCAATCTTTTCGGTATTGCCCTCGAAAAGTTTCATAAAGCTTGCCTGTGTGCCGGTAGTTCCTTTTTGCCCCAATAATTTCAGCGAAGAAAGTCTGTAATCTATTTCATCAAGGTCATATAAGAGTTCGTTTATCCAAAGAGTCGCACGTTTACCGACGGTGGTAAGCTGTGCCGGTTGTAAATGTGTATAAGCAAGGCAAGGTAAAGCTTTATATTCATCCGCAAACTTTGCTAGTTGCGAAATAACTGTCAAAAGCTTTTCGCGTACAAGCAAAAGCCCCTGTTTCATAACAATTATATCCGTGTTATCACCTACATAGCAAGATGTGGCGCCCAGGTGGATAATAGGCTTTGCTGTTTTTGCCTGTTCGCCATATGCATAAACATGGCTCATAACGTCATGTCTTACTTCTTTTTCACGTTTCTCGGCAACATCATAATTAATGTCATCTTTGTATTTTTCAAGCTCTGAAATCTGCTCGTCCGTTATATTAAGGCCTAACTCTTTTTCTGCGCGTGCAAGCGCAATCCAAAGCTGCCTCCAGGTTTTAAATTTATTATCCTGGGAAAAAACATACTGCATTTCTTTGCTTGAATATCTTGTGCAGAACGGGCTTTCATATGATGAATAATTCATTTACCTTCTCCTTACTCCTTTTCGGCAACAGCTATTTTAACGCAAATACACAAAAGTTCCGTAGCCGTTTTAAGTTCTTCAACCGGCGGATATGTAGGTGCAATTCTAATATTTTTATCATCAGGATCGTTGTTATAAGGATAAGTTGCACCGGCCCCTGTCATAATAACGCCTGCGTCTTTCATAAGAGAAACAACGCGTTTTGCGCATCCGTTGGGAACATTAAGCGAAATAAAATAACCGCCTTTAGGGTTGTGCCATGTAGCTATTCCTGAAAGTTCGTTTTCAAGCTCCTTTAAAACTGCTTCAAAGCGTGGCTTTACAATTTCTGCGTGTTTTTTCATATAAGCACGAACGCCATCGGCATTTTTGAAATATCTGGCATGACGCAGTTGATTAAGTTTATCGGGGCCTATAGTTTGGCAAAACATCTGTTTTTTAATAAATTCAATGTTATTTATGCTTGCAGCCATACAGCCGACACCGGCGCCGGGGTATGAAACCTTTGATGTAGAGCAAAACATATAAATCACATCTTCATTGCCGCATTTTTTAGCTTCTTCAAGAATATTAAGGAGTGAATCACCCTCATTATCCAGATCGTGAAGAGCATATGCATTATCCCAAAAAATCCTAAAGTCTTTTGCTGCAGGCTTCATACCCGCAAGCCTACGAACCTTATCGTCAGAGTAAGTAATACCATCGGGATTGCTGTATTTGGGAACACACCACATACCCTTTATCGTTTCATCTTCAGCAATAAGCTTTTCAATCAAATCAACATCAGGTCCATCTTCAAGCATGGGAACACATATCATATTTATACCAAAAGCTTGAGATACCGTAAAGTGGCGATCATAACCGGGGACTACACACAGAAAAGAAATTTTATCGTATTTTGACCAAGGTTTTTCTGAACCGTAAACACCGAACAACATTGCACGTGCAACACTGTCATACATCATGTTAAGGCTGCTGTTACCACCTACTATGATTTCTTTTTCTGAAACTTCTAAAAGGTCAGCAAAAATTTTTTTCATCTCGGGAATACCGTCAAGGATCCCGTAATTACGGTAGTCTACACCGTTTTCGCCGTAACACTCTTCATTATTTTTAATAGCAGTTAATAGCCCCTCTGATATGTCAAGCTGTTCTGTGCACGGCTTTCCCCTAGACATATCCAGTTTTAAACCTCGTTGCTTAAAACCGTTGTAACTTTCCCAAAGTTGATTTAGATTTTCCACAAAAATCTGCACTCCTTACTCTCCAACAAAATATAATAATTACAATAGCAAAACAAATATATACTTTAAAATTCAGCCGTGCCAACGGTTCGGGGAAACGGAATAACATCTCTGATATTTGATATTCCTGTTAAATACATAATTAAACGCTCAAATCCTAAACCGTAACCTGCATGTTTACAGCCGCCGTATTTTCGTAAGTCAAGATACCACCAATAGTCTTCGGGGTTAAGATTAAAACGTTTTAGTGCTTCAAGAAGATAATCAAGTCGTTCTTCTCTTTGGCTACCTCCGATGATTTCGCCAATTCCGGGAACAAGTAAATCCATTGCAGCAACTGTTTTATTATCGTCGTTAAGACGCATATAGAATGCTTTAATTTCTTTGGGATAATCCGTTACAAACACAGGAGATTTGAAAACCTGTTCTGTTAAATATCTTTCGTGTTCTGTTTGCAAATCACAGCCCCAATAAACAGGATATTCAAAATTATCTTTGTTCTTTTCAAGAATTTCAATAGCCTCGGTGTATGATACATGGGCAACATCAGCATTAACAACGCCCTGAAGTCTCTCTATAAGCCCTTTATCAACAAAAGAATTAAAGAACTGCATTTCTGCCGGACAGTTATCCATGACATATTTTATAACAAATTTAATCATATCAGCTGCAAGAGCCATATCATCTTTTAAATCTGCAAATGCAATTTCCGGCTCAATCATCCAAAATTCTGCAGCATGTCTTGTTGTGTTTGACTTTTCAGCACGGAACGTAGGCCCAAAAGTATAAACATTGCTAAAAGCCATTGCGTAGGTTTCAGCTTCAAGCTGCCCGGAAACAGTTAAATTTGAAGGCTTCCCAAAAAAGTCTTGTGAAAAATCAACTTCTCCGTTTTCAGCCAACGGTGGTTGTTTCGGGTCAAGAGTAGTAACTCTAAACATTTCCCCGGCACCTTCACAGTCACTTGCCGTTATAAGAGGAGTATGAACATAAACAAAGTTTCTATCATTAAAAAACTTATGAATTGCATATGCAGCAACCGAGCGCACACGAAAAACAGCCGAAAAAGTGTTTGTTCTCGGTCTTAAATGTGCAATTTCACGTAAAAACTCAAATGAATGCCTTTTCTTTTGAAGGGGGTATTCCGGCACAGAAGTCCCTAATATTTCTATTTTTTCTGCTTTTATTTCAAAGGGCTGTTTCATATCAGGAGTAAGCTCAAGCTTACCTGTAACACAAACAGAAGCCCCTACATTAAGTTTAACTACTTCCTTAAAATTATCTATTTTACCTTCTTCAAAAACTATCTGACATGAAGGAAAACTGCTTCCGTCATTGAGCTCGATAAATCCAAAAACTTTGCTATCGCGTAAAGTTCTGACCCAGCCGCATACGGTTACTTCTTTTTCTGAAAAACTTTCCGCACTTGCGTAAAGTTCTTTAATCTGAACCCGTTGCATAATACACATCCTTTTATATAAATAAATATCTAAAATATACCCCAGTATCGTTGTTCACTAAGATTCTCTGTCTTCTTGTTTTTATTCATTCCTATTAAAAATAATGCAAAAGCCATTGCAATCCACATGGGTTGTAAATCAACTATTGCTTCGCCTATACCGTTAAATATAGCAAACATAAGCATAGAAATAAATATCGGCATCATCTTATTACAATATTTTTCGCGAAGTATTCTCCATACAATACGTACATAAGGAACAAAAAAGACCACAGAGCCCACAATACCGAGTTGAACAAGAACACCGAATAAAAAGTTATGAGAAGAATTCGGTCTTATTGTTGAATACTTTGCTACTGCGTCAATAACATTTTCTTCACCGAATCCTACTCCGAAAAACAAATTATCAGGTAAGATCTTTGTTAAAATAACCTTCCATATGTCGGTTCGGCCTGTACCCCCGGAAAAGAAAACACTTTGAAGAGTGAAGCGTCGTATCATCTCAAAGTCACATAACCACAACAATATATACATGAAAAGTCCGACAGCAACAAGAGAAAGTATAATCGACCACTCCAGCTTACGATCTTTACGCTTCTTAAAAAACGAATAAAGAAAAAGCATACTTATTATGCCCAAGGAAACACCTAAAAAAGCTGAGCGTGAACCAGATAAAAATATAAGAAAAATAGATAAAACTACCATAAATGCACATATAAGCTTATAAGATAAGGTACGAAAGATCAGCATTCCGCCAAAAAATATAGCTGCCATTTGTACAACACCTTTTGCAAAGCTATTCGGATTTGTTTGCATATTTAAAGTAAAATGTCCTTCTCTAAAAAAACCACCGCCGAAAATATACAAAACAAAAACAGTTATGAGAATTACACTACAAGAAAAGAAAAGAGTTTTTATAGCCCATTGGACGCTTTGTTTGCTTGATGAATAAAAAGCCATAAGTAAAATAAATATAATATTCACGCCCATAACACAGGCATAATCAATATTATGCGTATAACCTAAAACCGCAGAAAAAAGAAACCAACAAATTAAAATTCCGGAAATAAGAATATATTTACCGGGGATTTTTTTATTTGTTCGTATATAATGAAGAATAAGACCAAGTATAAAAATAAAAGTAAGAATAGCTGCGTATGGAATTCCTTGAAAATAAAACGCTTGATTAAAGAAATTTGTTATTAACAAAGGAGTAATAGTGTAGAGCGGGCTAAAAACAAGCAAAGCCATACATGTAAGCGAAACAACGTCAATAACAATTGATTTAGGAGCATATAGCTTTAAAATTAACATTGCAACTAAAATGCTGCATATACAGAAAAAAACTTTATTGTGATAAAGAGTGTTCTTAGTTTTTACACTTTTAAGGACCGGTGGACGGTAAAAATCCGGATTTTTTTCATATGACGGGTATAACAAGAAAAACAACATCGCAACATCAAGAAAACCGGGAAACGCCGCACTATCAAAAAGCATCCGTAATACCGTCATGCCAAAAAGAGTAAAAAATAAGTAGTTTCGTGTTTTCACAAATCGGTAAACCGATACAAGAGAGTATGCCATAACCGAAACAAACATGCCCATGCCGTAATTAGAATGAAGATTAAAAAACGAACTTGTTATAACATCCGAATTTTTAAGCATAGACGGTAAATACATACTTTTAGATCCTAAAAACAAATTATACGGAGAAACAAAAGTATTTGAAATTGCATTTCTAAGTACCGTTCCACCCAGAACGCCGTTTTTAGGGATTTGTATAAGCCCTGTTGTTGTTATTTTTATAAAATATAAAATAAATAAAATAAACGCAGTTGCAGCAAAAAATAGGACCACAGCCGCACGTTGAGGATTTTTGATTTGTTCATTAAAAACAGTCTTTAATCGTTTAATTAATTGAGGATGGTTTCTTGCTAATGTTTTTCCTTTATTAAAATCAAAAATAATAAATAAAACTGTTATAACCCCGAAAATTACTGATCCTTCGCGGCATAGTAAAAACATCGAACAGAATAAACAAAAAACCGGTAAATACGGAGAGACTTTTTCATTTCCTCGATAGGCAGAAACTGCATATACACAGAAAAATAAAAGAACATAGCCCAAGCCCAGATTAAGTGTTGTCTCACAAAGCCCATCCTTAGAGGAGAACATTGAAATAAGTGAAAAACCTACCCATATAAAGCATGATAGATAGGAAAGAGCACATAATATTTTAACTCTAAAACGTTCATTCAACAATAAAACTGCTAAAGATATAAAAATAAAAGGCATTATAAGGCCGGGTATCCCTGCATTTTTATTATATATATAAGAAAAGAGACCAAACCCAGTATAAATAATTAAAAGAATAAATGCGGGTAGATGTTTACGTAATCCGCCTGATTTGATTGATAAAAACAATGAATATGCAGCCACTACGCACAAAATAATTTCAGTATACGGCGAAATAATAACATTAAAAAACGAAAGCCATACAACAATCCAATAAAAAACTATCGGAACGGTAGCTTTTAAATCATCCGTTTCACTGAAAAACTTCTTAAATTTTTTATTTGCGATTTTTTCCATTTAAGCTCCATTACCGGTCCCCGAAAACCGCCCGAACCGTCGCAAACATAGTCTTAATATCATCCCAAAGCCCGAAATTAATAAGGCTTTCATAATTATATTTCATTTTTTCCGGTAAAACAACGTTTACGTAAGTTTCATCAGCATTTTCTGTTTGAGTAATATATTTTTCTTCGTCTTTGTATAAAATACTTGCTTTTGAAGTAACACCTGTCGGAAGAAGCAATGTAGCCCACATTTCAGAGGTATACCTGTTTACATATTTAATAACTTCAGGACGAGAGCCTACGAATGTCATATCTCCTAAAAAAACGTTTATGACCTGCGGCAACTCATCAAGCCTATATTTTCTCATAACCCGCCCTACGGAAGTTACTCTACTGTCACCTGTGGATGTTACAAGAGCTCCGATTTTATCTGCATCCTGAACCATTGTTCTAAACTTAAATATTTTGAATATTCTACCGTATTGTGTTACTCGTTTTTGTCTGAAAAAAACAGACCCTTTTGAATCTGTTTTAATGATAATTGCAAGGACAAGAAACAACGGAGAAAATAATATCAT
The DNA here is from genome assembly GCA_003343705.1 of Clostridiales bacterium. Lineage (GTDB taxonomy): Bacteria > Bacillota > Clostridia > Oscillospirales > UBA644 > QAKR01. The sequence continues at coordinate 10,340 of QAKR01000026.1, forward strand.
AAGAATTAAAGACATTACAACATCGAAAATTCGCTTAAAAAACAGTTGAATGTTTTTTTTACGAAGAATATCATAATATTTACGTACTTCGTCGGTCTGCATAATCTCGGGAAGACTTTCCCACTCTTTTATAAGCATTTTTCAAACTCCTCGCAAACATAAGAAACTTCTTCATCAGTAAGAAGATTATGCAGCGGTAGTGTAAGTTCGTTCTCGAAAAGTCCATATGCGTTGGGGAAATTTTTTATATCATAACCCATGTCAGAATAAGCTGTTAACAAAGGTAGCGGTTTATAATGAACATTAGCCCCTATTCCTTTTTCTGCAAGCTTTGAAATAAAATCATTTCTGTATTTGCAGCCTTTGCCCGGGAAACGAACAAAGTATAAATGACCGCTTGACCTAAAATTTTCGCCTTCATGATCAAGATGCCATAACCCATGTCTGTCACATAGATTATTATAAACTTTTATAATATCATGCCTTCTTGCAATTGTGGCATCGTATCTGCGAAGTTGAGCTATGCCGATAGAAGCCAATATATCAATCATATTACACTTATAATACGGGGCAACAATGTCATACTCCCATGCGCCAAGCTTTGTTTTTGCAAGAGCATCTTTAGATTGACCGTGAAGAGAAAGCAACTGATACAGTTTATAAAGGGCCTCATTATCATCAACAGCTCCGTCACACCATGTGACAGCTCCGCCTTCACCTGTTGTAAGATTCTTAACAGCATGAAAAGAAAATGTTGTAAAATCGGCATATTGACCTGCTTTTCTGCCATTTCTTTCAGCACCTAATGAGTGTGCACTATCTGCGATAACAAAAGGTCTGCCGTATTTTTCCTGAATTTTATTTTTTGGCTTAAATATATTTCTACGACTCTCAACTGCTTTAAAAATACCGTCATAATCACACATAATGCCTGCTATGTCAACACTTATAACAGCTTTTGTTTTAGGTGTAATAGCATCAGCAAGCTTTTGCAAATCATAAAAAGGGGAATCTTTTGCCGTATCTATAATTATAGTTTTTGCTCCTACATGAGAAATAACCGATGCAGAAGCTGTGTATGTGTAGGCAGGAACAATAACTTCGTCGCCTTCGCCAATTCCTAAAACTCTTAATGTCAGTTCAAGAGCGGCAGTAGCAGAATTCAGGCAAACAGTTTTCTCTGTTTTACAAAAGGCTGTAAGGTTTTCCTCAAAAAGCTTTGTTTTAGGTCCGGTAGTTATCCATCCTGATTTCAGAGTATCAACGACCTCGTTAATCTCACTTTCTGTTATATCCGGGGGAGAAAATTTTATTTGCATAATTTAAAACCTTCATTAATCATATTTTATATTAATTAACAATTTATAAAATGCAGTTTCAAATTAGACGTCATGCATTTTTAAATTATAAACCCTATTTCAATTTTTTGCACTGATAATGCACAATTATGCTTGATTATCAATATTTTATCTAACATATAAAATGTTATTTAAATAAATTTAAATGTTATCTTACATTTTTTTTGCTAAATATGCCTGTGATAAAAATCAAATTTATTTTATATCAATATATTTATTAATCAAATTATTATAGCATAAAAACAGAAATCTGTCAATACCCGCAAATCTCCTTACCAATTCGTATATGTTCAGCAGTCAGGGTTGGCATATATAATTCGTTTTCCGGGTTTGAATATGTCATAAAGCCTTTACCCCAGTCCCCAATCGAATTTCCAATATCCGAATCTGCATATGTGAATGGCAACAATCCAACAATGCGATCGTATTTTTTTGCCAGCTTATAACATTCATTAATATCTTTAACCAAAAGATCTTCATTTGCTCCATTTATTTCGCAAGCCCACGGCACTAGCCATAACTCTTGCCCGAAAGAGGCAATATCAACAAGTTTCAGCAAATATGCCATTCTCTCAGCATCAGTTTGATCTCTGTAAACATCATAACCTAAATCAGTACAATACTCAAAATAACTTGCACAGTCTTCTTCAAGAGTTGGATATGCTAATATAGCAAGCATCCTTTTCTCGGGGTAGTCTTCACGAAGTTTTTTTGTAGCCGTGCGAAAAGACGTTTCGTCAATTTTATTCCATTTTGGCTCGTCCACATAAAACGAAAAAATATCGTCTTTATACTTATCAAAAACCACACGGTAGTTTGCATAAACTTCTTCCCAATCAGATTTTAAGCCCCCAGTCCAATCAAAAAAGAAATTAATATACAATAAAGCTTTAAATCCGTTTTCTTTACATTCTTTTAAAAGCTGTTCAGTCCCCTCAACAGATCCGGTTTCAACAAAAGCGATGTTACTGTTTTGAAGCTTTGCAACGTCAGAATAAAGCGTTCGACTTCCTGCAAAACCAGGCGTATGATAATATCCGAAATATTTTACAGTAGAAGCTACAAGTGATTGCTTATCAACAGCATTCTTTTTTAGGATTTTTTCTCCGTAAACCGCCCCTGAAATCCCCTCACAAAAAATACCTGAAACATTTGCATTTTCACAAGAAATATTATATGCCGCAGAAAGACCTTCTTTACTTGTTTTCAAAAACAGATTTTTTTTATCTGGAATAGGTTTTTCAGCATCAGAAATATATCCGTCAAACCCGTCTTCCGCAGACGATGCTGCCAATACTTTTATTTTAGGAAAATCAGCTGAAAATATTTTATAAAATTCTTTTGCTGCAGAATCTGTAATTGTTTCATCGAAATAAACAGCAAAAATTCTGTTTTCCCATAACCCAAAATAAGATGAATAGTTTTTATAGATGATATTAAATCTATTTATTAAAACTCCATTTTCAAAAAATATCGAAGAAACATCAAACACAGGCATATTTCCGGCTTTTATACACTCTTCCACCATAGAATCCACTTTACGAGCCGAAGTAGGAAGATCTTTAAAAACAAGATTCGCATTATTGCTTGTTTCTGTAAAATATCCGAAATAACGAGCATTTGTTTCCCCAACTTTAATAACAGAACAAGATGATAACAACGCTAAAACTAATCCTGATAAAATAAATAAAGAAATAATCTTTTTCATATGTCCTCCAAAAATAAAATCAAATTAAGATTCACTTCAAATCATCTTTACAAAATTCTCTTGTTTTTCTGACTTGTCCATCAACACAGTCCCAGAATGCTGTATTACCGGTTAAATGATTACGGGTATCCCAAAGACGATTATAAAAAACTTTAGTCTCTTTTATATGTTGTTCAATTATGTCAAGTCTCTTTTTTAAATTTTTTATTTTTCCGCTATCTCTTTTTTCATATTTAAATACTAAAAGATCAATTAAAATCTTATAGATTTCTACATTACAACAAAACTCATCCACATACAGTGAAGATTCTTCACAACACATTGTCAAACAACGTGCTTCTTTTTCAAGAGAATCATATTCCTTTTTTGCCTCGAAGAGCCGTTCATATTTTGTTTTATCACAAAGAGTATAATTATCAAAGTCCGAAAGTATGCTTAAAAATGCATCTGTACAGTTTCCGTTTTTAGGAATAACTTGGCTGGCACGAAACAGAATATCACAAAAACTCCCTTTTCTCATCTCAAAGATAAAGTCATCGATATATTGCTGCGGCAACATAAAATCTGTATTACCTTTTACGTTCCAGCAAACTCCGCCGCAAAAAGCTAGAGCTATATATGAAATTATAAAAAATTGGCAGTGCCCACCATCGCCCCAGTCCGTAAGAAGAACGCCTGTTCCGCCGTGTTTTTTGCAATATTGTGCAGCATGAAGAATATTAAGACGAGCTTTTTCATTATCGCCTAAAACAGATGCCCATGAAGCTGTTCCCGGACAGAAATAAAAATCAAGCCCTGTTTCATTAAGGGTTTTTCCGGGCTTATCAAAATCCGTATCAGCTTCATAACCCCAAACAAGGGGAACCATATCTTTTGGCAGTTCAGCAATTTTTTCGGGATGATTAAAAATAATATCCGCCCAAAAAAGCATACGCTTGCCGCGATCTTTAAGCATCCCGTGAAGTTTTAATAAGTGATTTACATATACAGTTGCTACACCATATTTTTCACACGCTTCTTTTATTTTTTCGCTGCTTTCAAGTCCGCCGACTTCATCACACCCAACATTAAAAAGCTCTGATGTAAAACATGGTAAAAGTGAATCATAAATATTATTAAGCAAATCAAAAGAACGTGAATCAAGCGGATTGATTGAAAAATCTCCAGGAGAAAGCTCCAGCTCACGTAATTCGGGTTTCTGTACCCACTGGTATAAATGCCCGAAACTGTTTTGATTCGGAACAACATCTATGTATCTGTCACGGCAATATTCAACAATTTGCATAACTTCAAAAGGAGTTAAGCCTTCAATATCTTTTGAATATTCAGGATATGCCACATATTCAAATGAATGGTTTTCAAGATAAAGCTGAAATTCATTATATTTAAGATCTGCCATTAAGTCTATAAGTTTTAATATCTCGCTCAGTTTAGGGACACGATTACGGCTTATATCAAGCATAAAACCTCTTCGCTTTATATCAGGAAAATCATGTATATCAACAAAAGGAAGTGTTTTACCGTTTTCTCTTATAAGCTGTAAAAGAGTGGTAACGGCGCGATATGCTCCCACGGAGTCTCCGTATGTAACGGAGACTCCGTTTTTATCAATTTTAATTTTATACTCTTCACCCGAGATAGCATCATCAGTAGTCAATTTAATTGAAGGCTTTAATTTTCCTGAATAATCAGCAACTGGATAACATTTTTCATGTGTTAATTTTTCATATTTTTCGTTAAAAACATTTACTATACGGAAAATTTCTCTATCTCCTCTATACTTGAACAAAAGACAAAAATCTTTTTCAAGTGAGAATTCCCCTTGTTTATACTTCATTTTCTGTGGAACGGGAAAAGGCATTATAAACACATCCTTAAATTAAATTAATCATATCTTAACGGATACATAACATAGTAGCATGTTCAAGCACCATAATTTAAAAACCGTAAATAATTAATGTATAAAAACTTAAGGTTTTATTTGCCAACATTATATCATATGATTAAGTCAAAATCAAGGTATTATAAAGCATTTTATAAAATTTCCACATGGACTCGAGATACTGCTTCTTCAAATATCTTGCATACTTTTTTTGCATCTTCATCTATGCCATCATCAACAATAACAATCTCGGCATCTTTTAAAACACCGTTGTCGCAGTTGGAGAGAAGGCTTCGTATAACAAACTCCGCATGTTTTGCATTTGTCTTATTAAGTGTAATACGCACTTGTGTTTTATATGAAAGGGAATACTTTGTACGTCTTATGAAGTAGTTGCATATTTGCGACACGATTTCATAAATTCCTATAACAGCAAATATGGCTGTTATTATTTCGCCTATTGTACCAAGCATAATTATCACCCGTAACATTATATGCACAAATCGTTTCACGTGAAACAATTAAAAAAACTCTTGCTTTTTACATAAATATATGATATAATAAATTAAAATGTACAGAAGTTCGTGACTTGTTAAGACACGTAAAAAATTAAACCTTAATCACTTTAATAAACATATATCGGAGGTAATGGGTTTGGCAAAAATCATCGCCGTCGCCAATCAGAAGGGGGGAGTCGGGAAGACGACAACTGTCGTCAACCTTTGTTCCTGTCTTGCCGAAAAAGGCAAACGTGTCTTGTTGCTGGATACTGATCCACAAGGCAATGCAACAAGCGGTTGCGGGATAACAAAAAAGACTCTTGAAAATTCTTCATACGATTTGATAATCGGGCAAAAGACATTAAAAGAAGTTGTCATAAAAACTAAATTTAAAAATTTAAGCATTGTGCCATCTACTATGGATCTGGCAGGAGCCGAGCTTGAATTGGCAGAAATGCCGCAAAGAGCACAAAGGCTTAAAAAAGCACTGGAATCAGAAGAAGCTAACGCTTACGATATAATTATGATAGACTGTCCGCCGTCTTTGGGATTAATTACCATTAACGCTTTAACAGCAGCTAATAGTGTTCTTATACCTATTCAGTGCGAGTTTTACGCATTAGAAGGACTTTCACAGCTTATGAACTCAATACGCCAGGTTAAAAAGATATATAACAACGCTCTTGAAATTGAAGGAGTTCTTGTAACTATGTTTGACGGGCGTTTAAACCTTACTGCACAAGTCCTTGCAGAAGTAAAAAAATATTTCCCGGACAAGACTTTTAAAACAGTCATTCCGCGTAATGTAAGAATATCAGAAGCCCCCAGTTACGGTAAACCTATTAATTATTACGATCGCGGGGCTCGAGGCAGTGTGGCATATTATGAGCTGTCTGATGAAATAATAAAAAACAACAGGAGGGGATTACGTGGCTAAAGGGCTCGGGAAAGGGCTTGAAGGTTTGTTTGAAGAAAACGCTGCGTTTCAAGATGACTCAAACAACAGTAAAAAACTGATGTTTATAAAAATCACAAATATAGAACCTGATAAAAATCAGCCCAGAAAAGTTTTTGACAAAGAAGCATTGGACGAGCTTTCGTCTTCAATCGCTCAACACGGTATACTACAACCTATAATCGTACGCCCGGCAGAGAATGGGCAATACAGGATTATCTCCGGTGAACGTCGATGGAGAGCATCTCGCTTAGCTGGTCTTACAGAAATGCCGGTTTTGATTAAAAATGATGCAGATGAAAAACTTTCTCTTGAAATAGGACTTATTGAAAATTTGCAAAGAGAAGATCTTAATATAATAGAGCAGGCACGTGGTTATAAATCGCTCATGACGGATTTTTCACTTACTCAAGAAGAAATCGCCCAACGTGTTGGTAAATCAAGGCCTTCTATTGCAAACACACTTCGTATTCTTGCTTTACCGGATGAAATTTTACAAATGGTTGCAAACGGGGAATTAACATCCGGTCATGCTCGTGCACTTTTGCCGCTTTTTGAACGTAATCCTAAAAAAGATTATATCATTGAACAAGCAAAAAAGATTGTCGAAAAAGGACTAACTGTCCGTGATGTAGAAAACATGGCAAAAAAAGAAAAGATGCAACAAAAAACTGCTAAGAAAAAAGATATATACATAGACGAACTTGAAAAACAACTCTCATCTTCGTTAGGACGAAAAACAAAAATAAAATATTCAGCAACAAAAAAAGGAAAATCAGGCGGTTCTATTACTATTGATTTTTATTCAAATGAAGATCTTGAAAATTTATACAATGCTTTATTGAAAAGAGGAGAATAGAAGGATGTTAGACATCAAAACTATTAAGCAGGATCCAGAAAAATTTAAACAGGCAATGAAAAAGCGAAATAAAGACGTTGATGTGGACGAACTACTCGCCCTTGACGAAAAACGTCGTACGCTTTTATTTGATACGGAACAGTGCAAAGCTGAGCAAAATGCTGTATCTAAACAAATTCCGGCACTTAAAAAAGAAGGGAAAGATACAACTGAAATATTTGCTAAAATGAAGACTCTTTCTGATAAAATTAAAGAAGACGACTCAATAATTAAAGATCTTGATGAGCAAATCAGGATGTTTTTACTTTCCATTCCGAATATGCCCCTTGACATAGTGCCTTATGGAAAAGACAGCGAAGATAACATTGAAATTCGCCGTTTCGGTGAGCCTAAACATTTCGATTTTGAACCGTTGGCACACTGGGATATAGGCAAAGTTCTCGATATACTTGATCCTGAACGTGCTGCAAAAGTAACGGGTTCTCGTTTTCATTTTTATAAAGGAATGGGAGCACGGCTTGAACGGTCAGTTATAAACTTTTTTCTTAATACTCATACTGAAAACGGTTATACTGAAATTTTCCCTCCGTTTATGGTAAACAGAAAATCGATGACCGGCACAGGCCAGTTACCAAAATTTGAAGAAGATGCATTTAAACTATACAACCCTGAGAATAATCCTGAAAATGACTATTTTCTTATCCCTACAGCCGAAGTTCCTGTAACAAATTTTCATTCAGATGAAATTTTTATGGCATCAGATCTTCCAAAAAAATATTGTGCTTATTCAGCTTGTTTTCGTTCTGAAGCCGGTAGTGCAGGGCGTGATCAAAGAGGGCTTATTCGTCAACATCAGTTTAATAAAGTAGAACTTGTAAAATTTACAACGCCTGAACAAGGTCTTGCAGAACTCGAAAGCCTTACAAATGATGCAGAAAGAGTTTTACAGCTCTTAGGCCTTCCGTACAGAGTGGTTCGTCTGTGCTCAGGAGACCTTGGTTTCTCAAGCGCAGAAACGTATGATATTGAAGTATTTATGCCTTCTTACAATCGTTACGTGGAAATTTCTTCTTGCTCTTGCTTTACAGATTATCAAGCTCGCCGTGCAAATATAAAGTTTAAAAACGATATTAAAGATAAAGCTCAATATGTGTATACTTTAAACGGATCCGGCGTTGCAATTGGAAGAACTGTCGCAGCAATTTTAGAAAACTACCAGAACAAAGACGGTTCTGTTACAATCCCGGATGTTTTAAGACCTTATATGGGCGTTAACAAGATTGAAAAGTGAGCCACTTTTAAGGAGGTAGGTTTCTATGAGAATGTCTAAACGCTTATTCCTATTTTTATTAACTCTTTTATTATGTATTTCGATAACCGGATGCGGTAAAAAGCCTGAAAAAACAACAGTGGCTCCTCAAACAGAACAAATCGGACAAAGTGAAACAGATAATAACAAAGAAAATTCAACTCTAGATAATTCTCGTACAGATCAAAGTAATTCTGAAAATCCATCCTCTTCAAATAATAATTCTTCTGGACAAGATTCTCCTTTACAAAACAAAGACAGCTCATTTAATACAAACGGAGAGGCACCGGGAGGTTCACAGTCCAATATTTCTACTACTCCGTCTAATCAAAACACGAAATCTTCAAATAGTACAATTTTAAATGCAAAAAACTTTGCTGATGTAGTTTACAGAGAGTTCATTGTAAACTACATAGAAGGCAATTCAAAAGGTGTTTTAGGGACATTGAGTAAACCGGCAATAAACAATTTGAAAAATGAATATGCTTTGCAAAACGGCAAAAAGGCAGAAGATCTCAGTGACACTGATTTAGTAATATATTTGTTGCAAACATTCTCTAAATTTCCGGAACCGGGAACATTGATTTATACGGTTGAATGTAATGTTAAAGAGTATTACGAAAAAGATTCTTATAACTTTGTTGATTATGAAATTAATCATTACAACGGTAATGCTGAAAATGTAGAAGCCTTTGCAGAAATATATTTTTCTGTAAAAACAGGAAACAACATTTATACAGGCCCTGGAATTGCCGTTCTTGTAGGTAATACTTGGCAGGTTTTAACCACAAAACTTAATTTACCTTTATAAAATTCAATATAAACTGAAATCGGCAGACGGTTATTACGTCTGCCGATTTTTCACTCATTCAATTGAAATATTAAATTCAAACGAAAATTCTTTTTCCGTAAGCCTATACTTTTCTAAAAGTTCAGGCCCGCATGAAGCAGAACCCGTACCGCTCATTTTATAATCTATATTAACAAAAACATTTTCTTCTTCCTGTAGTTCATATCGGTGTCTTTTTGAAGAAAGCTGTTTTTGAGAGTAACGGGACGCCCTGAAAGAAAATGGACTATCTGAATATATTTTTATACCATGTCCCCTTCTGTCAATAATACTCGTCCATCGTGTACCGTATACATCATTACTCTGTTGAGGCTTTACATATAAAGGTTTTTTATTCAACTGTTTTTCATATATTCCTAAAAAGCAATAATCATGCTTATCTATATATGTTTCTTCCGGACCATATCCGTAATAGCGCGCTTTTTCGTACTCTTTTGGCATCTCAAATGTAATACCGAATCTTGGAAGCCATTCTATATGATTAGAAACATTTACATCATATTTTATATTAATAATGCCGCTATTATTAAACTTATAAAAAACATTTGCAAATAATATTGGCGCTTTACCTCTTCCGCCAAGCATTAAGCGGGCTTTTATAATAACGCTTTCATCATTTTTTTCATAATCACAAAATTCACATTGTTGCTGTGCATCAAAAAGCCCATATTCTTCCCACTTAGCAACAATATTACGATCATTATCAATAGGTGCACGAGATGCGCACATTTCAAACAGAGAAGAAACAACATCTTCTTTTCCTATTCGTATGCATCGCAAAGATCCAAAATCTTTATCAAATATATATACTATTTTATTTGCAGTTATTCTAAAATAGCGTATATTTTCTTCAAACCTAATCTTCTTGTCACTAAGTTTATGTTCTTGTTTAGCCTGTTCAGAAGATAGAATAAACTCAGTTTTTCCAAGTTCATGGCCTATCTCGGCCCACGGAGTTTTTATATTGTTTAAAACAGATATTGATAATATAGTTTCGCCGTTAACTTGTTCTGAAGGGATTATAATGTTTATAAAAGAACTTGGTTTAATAATAACCGTTTCTTTTCCGCTTTTAATTTTTTCTCCGTTACATTTTAATACCCATTTTAAAGATATATCAAGGGGAGCAAATAAATTTCTGTTTTTTATAGAATAAGTATCTTCATTTTTTATAATTTCAAAAGGTTTATATGCTTGTTTAACAGCTAACAACGAAGTCTTAGGTGTTCTTAAAGGGGTTACAAGTCCATCTATACAAAAATTTCCGTCATTTAAACCCTCGTCAAAATCTCCGCCATATAGCAGCTTTATTTTATTATCTTCACTTTTTTCTGCAATAGAATGATCAGCAAATTCCCAAACACATCCGCCTAAAAGCCTATCGTCTGAATAAAACCAATCCATATATTCATTAATATCACCGCAGCTATTACCCATTGCATGAGAATATTCACAAAGTATAAAAGGTTTCAAATAATCCTTGTCTCTCAATACCTTATCAAACTCATTATAAGGTAAATACATTGCACTGCCTACATCAGATTCATGATTATCCTTATTAAAGTATATATTATCTCCTTCATAGTGAATAAGTCTTTGCCTTTTACCGTCACTTTTTGTTTCAAGTTTACGTAAAATATTAGCCATCTCACGATGGTTTTCACCAAATCCGGATTCATTTCCTAAGGACCACATTAAGATACATGTATGGTTTTTATCACGCTCATACATTCTTACAGCTCTGTCAATAAAAGCATTTTCCCATTCCTGTCTTTTAGATAAAAAAGACGGATCGCCATGAGAAAAACTGAACCCATGTGTTTCAAGATCAGCTTCGTCAATAACATATAAACCGAGTTCACTGCAAAGTTCCAGAAACTGAGGAGCCGGAGGATAGTGTGAAGTACGGACAGCATTAATATTATGGCATTTCATTATATATAAATCTTCACGCATAGCTTGATATGACAAATAATATCCGGTAAAAGGATTGTTTTCGTGATGATTAACACCTTTTATTTTTATTTTCTCTGTATTAAAGTAAAGTACTTCATCTTTTATTTCAATACTCCAAAATCCTATTCGCTGTGCAATTACTTCATTTCCGCACTCAATTAATAAAGTATATAAATTAGGAATTTCTGCAGACCACAATTTTGGATCGACAACTGAAAATGATAATGAATTTTCAGTTGAAAGTGTAGAATAAATAAGTGTATCTCCATTATAAGAATAAAGCAATATATTTTTCTGAACTTCTTCACTGCCTTTTATATCCAGTGTAACATCTGCTTTTGTAAAATCACTATTTAATGAATACGTTATTTTTATATCTTTAATACAGTTTTTATCTCTGTACAAAAGATAAACATCCCTGAAAATACCTGAAAGCCGAAACATATCCTGATCTTCTAAGTATGAACCGTCACAGAATTTAAGAACAAGAACTTTTATCTCATTTTTTCCTTCTTCTAATTTTTGAGTAATGTTTATCTCTGTTGTCATGTGACTACCTTGAGAATACGCTAAGTATTCACCGTTTATCCAAAGATAAAAACAAGAACAAACACCTTCAAAATTTAAAAATACTTCTTTTTTTTCTAATGTTTCACGTGAAACATCAAATTCTCGTCTATAAATTGCACATGGATTTTTACCTGTAACGAAAGGAGGATTAACTGTAAAAGGATAACTAACATTAAGATATAACGGTTTATCATACTTTAAAGTGTTTTGCCAACAAGAAGGGACATTTATTTTCTCGTTAAAAACTCCTGAAAGCGAAACGATATCAGAAACACTTTCAAAATAGCAAAAATCCCATTCGCCATTAAGCAAACAAAAATATTTCGACGTTTCTCGATTATTTTCGACTGCTTCTGCACGCGAACTGAATGGGATGAAATAGGCACGAGGCGGTTCACATCCCTTTTGTATTATATTCATGTTAGAATGATAATAAAGCTGCTCGTGCATTTTTTTCATCCCCTTATTTAAATTTTTTAATTATATACTGTTTAATGCTTTAAAATTATCGCATAATCTTGCAAAATCTTCAATAGATAAACGTTCTGCCCTTATATCGCATTTTAATCCGGATTTATTTATAATATTTATAATCTGGTCCTTGCTCATTTTAAATTCTTCGGCAATGGCATTAACTAATGTTTTTCTACGTTTTGAAAATCCGGCTTTAATAAGTCTAAACATTAATTTCTCATCACTTACTTCAAGCTTTTTATCCCTAACATCAAACCTAATAACAGAAGATGAAACCTTCGGTGCAGGCATAAAACTTCCGGGAGAAACGTTAAATAATATTTTTGGAATAGTATAATAATTAACTGCTAAACTTATTGCACCGTATTCTTTTGTGCCCGGGTTTGCATTAAGTCTCTGGGCGACCTCTTTTTGAACCATCACTGTTATTGATTTAAACGGTGCGCCGCTTTCTAAAAGATACATTATAACCGGAGTTGTTATGTAATACGGCAAATTAGCACAAACAGCCGTAATTCCATATTTTTTACATAAATCACAAATATCTGTTTTCAAAATATCCGCATTTATAATTTCTATATTATCAAACTCAGCAAGTGTTTCCTCTAATACGGGTAAAAGGCGGTTGTCTATTTCAACCGCCACTACTTTTTTTGCTCTTTTTGCAAGACAAGAGGTAAGACAACCTACTCCCGGACCTACTTCAAGAACCGTAGTATTTTCGTCTACTCCTGCATTTTCCGCAATTTTCTGCGGTATATCTTTATTTATTAAAAAATTCTGGCCTAAACTTTTTGAAAATGTAAATCCATGTTTTTCCATTATAGGCTTTATTTCCGAAATACTAGTTAAATTCATCCTTTTATATGTTTCAGATAAGCGTCTACAAAGCCGTCTAACTCACCGTCCATAACCGCATTAACGTTACCCATTTCAAACCCTGTTCTATGATCTTTTACAAGAGTATATGGCATAAAAACGTAAGAGCGTATCTGAGAACCCCATTCAATTTTCTTTTGGTCGCCTTTAATATCGTCTATTTTTTCAAGATGTTCACGCTCTTTTATTTCAATAAGCTTTGATTTCAGCATTCTTAAAGCAGTTTCTTTGTTCTGTTTCTGAGAACGTTCACTTTGGCACCCAACAACAATTCCTGTAGGTTTATGAACTATACGTATAGCACTATCTGTTTTATTAATGTGCTGTCCTCCTGCTCCGCTTGCTCTGTGCGCTTCAACTTCAAGATCTTCTTCGCGTATCTCAATATTATTTGTTTGATCATCTATTTCAGGCATTACTTCAACAGAAGCAAAGGATGTATGCCTTTTACCTGCAGCGTCAAACGGAGATATTCGAACTAGTCTATGTACCCCGTTTTCAGATTTAAGATATCCATAAGCGTTTGTTCCTTCAACAAGCAAAACACCGCTTTTCATACCTGCATCATCCCCATCAAGATAATCCATTACTTTTACTTTAAAACCCATTTTTTCAGCAAAACGTGTATGCATACGGAAAAGCATCATTGCCCAGTCTTGAGCTTCAGTACCACCTGCTCCTGCATGGAAAGATAAAATAGCGTTGTTTTTATCATATTCACCGTTCAAAAGTGTTTCAAGTCTTAGTTTTTCAATCTGTTTTTCGACTTCTTTTGTTGTTTCAACTATTTCACGTTCTATTTCTTCGTCAGATTCTTCTGCAGCAAGCATAACAAACGTTTCTCCATCTTCGCAGAGAGATTCAAGAGAGTGAAAACGTGTTATCTTTTCTTTCAATTCTTTCTGCTCTTTAAGAACAATTTGATTGTTTTCTGCGTCATTCCAGAAATCAGGGTCAGAAGACTGCTTTTCAAGTTCAGCATGACGGGTTTCCAGTACAGTTATCTTCATTGCACCGCCAAGATCTGCGATTTCCTTTTTCAATGCTTCCAATTTAAGGCGATATTCATCTACTATAATCATTAATTAATCCTCATAACTTAAAACGTTATCTTGCTGCTTATATAATTAACAAGTTCTTCTGCTTTTATTCTTTCTTGCTGCATAGAATCACGATCACGAACCGTTACACACCCATCTTCAACGCTATCAAAGTCATAAGTTATACAGAAAGGTGTTCCAACTTCGTCTTGACGGCGATAACGTTTACCGATTGAACCTGCTTCATCAAAATCAACCATAAAATGCTTGCTTAATTTTTCATATATCTCCATTGCTCCGTCTGAAAGCTTCTTTGATAACGGTAAAACAGCAGCTTTGTAAGGGGCAATAGAAGGATTGAGATGAAGAACTACTCTTATATCATTTTTTTCAGCATCAATAACTTCTTCATCGTATGCTTCACAAAGAATGGCAAGGACAGTTCTGTCAAGACCATAAGTTGATTCAATGATAAACGGAATGTATCTTTCGTTTGTTTCAGGGTCAAGATAATCCATTTTCTGACCGCTGTACTCTTGATGTCTAGTAAGATCAAAATCGGTTCTGTTATGTGTGCCGTTAACCTCTCCCCAACCGAAGGGGAATAAAAATTCAATATCACATGCAGCTTTTGCATAATGTGCCAGTTTTTCATGGTCATGGAATCTTAAATTCTCTGCAGGAATACCTAAATCCTCATAATACTTCATACCGTAATTTTTAAAGTAATCGTAAAGTTCGTTATCTGTTCCTTCTTTACAGAAAGTCTGAAATTCCATCTGTTCAAATTCAATTGTTCTGAAAGTAAAGTTTCCGGGTGTGATCTCATTTCTAAAAGCTTTTCCTATCTGCCCGATACTAAACGGAAGCTTGGCTCTCATTGTACGCTGAACATTTAGGTAATTTACATATTCGCCCTGGGCATTTTCCGGACGCAGATAAATAACGCTTTTACTGTTGTTTGTAACGCCTCTAAATGTCTGAAACATAAGATTAAATTCTCTTATATCAGTAAAATTATGCTTACCACAGTGAGGGCATGGAATATGATGTTCTTTTATATATTCAAACATCTGTTCCTTTGTCATACCATCTGCGTGAGCCTCAGGGTCAAAATCGTCTATAAGATTATCGGCTCTATGGCGTATTTTACACTCTTTACAGTCTAAAAGAGGATCAGAAAAGCTTGAAACGTGTCCGCTGGCTTCCCAAACTCTGGGATGCATAAGAATGTCGGCATCAACTTCGTAGCTGTTTTTTCTTTCTTGAATAAATCTTTTTCTCCAGGTATCTTTAACATTGTTCTTAAGTCTTGCTCCTAATGGTCCGTAATCCCATGTATTTGCAAGGCCTCCATATATATCGCTTCCTGGAAAAATAAAGCCTCTTACTTTACAAAGAGTAACTATCTTCTCCATTGATTTTTCATTATTCTTCATCTTCAACATCCTCTTCAACTGTTGTTTCTTCTTCAGTCGGTTCATCATCCGCAGCTTCTGCTGTTGCTTGTGCAGCTTCTTCCGGGTCTATTTCAATTTTTGTAACTTCTTCATTATCAGCCGCCTCAACCGGTGCAGTGTTTACAATATAAACACCTTCGGATAAACGCATTATTCTGACACCGCCGGAAGTTCTGCCGTATATCGGAATATCACTAATTCTTATTCTTATAATTATGCCGTCTGATGAAATAACAATCAGGTCCTCGTCTTCGGTAACAGATCTGATACTTGCAAGATTTCCTGTTTTTTCTGAAAGTTTATGACATCTAACGCCTTTACCGCCACGCTTTTGTGTTTTAAATACAGAAAACTCAGATCTCTTTCCATATCCTTTTTCAGTAACCGTAAGAACTTTTTTACTATCATCTGCAATAATTGCACCCACAACATATTCATCCGGTTTCAATCTTATTGCACGAACTCCTCTGGCTGTTCTGCCGAGAACAGAAACCTGATTTTCATCATACTCAATTGCCATGCCTGTATTTGACGCAACAATAATCTTTTGGTTTCCGTCTGTAAGTCTTACGCTGACAAGCTCGTCGCCTTCATCAAGATTAATTGCTATAAGTCCATTTTTACGTAAATTCTTATATGCACAAAGTGAGCAACGTTTAGAAATACCGCGTTTTGTTATCATGTTAAGGTACAAACCTTCTTCATCAAGACAACTGACGGGAATCATAGCTGTTATTTTTTCGCCTTCTTCAAGCTGTAGAAGATTAACAACGTTCATACCCTTTGACTGACGTGAACTTTCAGGTATACGATAACCTTTTATTGCATGGACGCGTCCGTCATTTGTAAAGAAGAGTATAAAATTATGCGTTGAACCGATAAACAGTTCTTCAACATAATCTTCTTCTCTTGTTGTCATTGCCGTTATACCTCTGCCGCCTCTGTTTTGAACCTTATATGTGTCTTCAGGTAAACGTTTTATATATCCGCAATGAGTAAGAGTGTATACACATGTTTGTTCTTCTATTAAATCTTCATCTTCGAGATCTTCTTCAGAAGCGGAAAATTCAGTTTTACGCTTATCACCGAATTTATCTTTTATTACTAAGAGTTCTTCTCTGATTATTCTAATAACGTGATCATCATTATTTAAAATATCGCGAAGTTCAGCAATAAGAGCTGTTATTTCTGCATACTCACTTTCAATCTTTTCTCTTTCCAGTCCTGTGAGCTGTCCAAGACGCATTTCTACAATTTTTTGGGCTTGGATATCGGAAAACTCAAATCTGGCAATAAGATTTTCTTTTGCTTCTTGTACAGTCTTACTTGCACGTATCATAGAAATAATTTCGTCTATGTGATCAAGTGCTTTTAATAAGCCTTCTAATATATGAGCACGATCAAGTGCTTTTTTAAGATCGTATTTTGTTCTTCTTATTATAACTTCTTTTTGAAAAGCTATATACTCTTCAAGAATCTGTTTCAGATTAAGTATTTTCGGCTCACCTTTTGAAAGAGCAAGAAGTATAATCGAAAAAGTATCTTGAAGTTGAGTGTTTTTAAAAAGCTGATTCAAGACAACCTGAGGGTTAGCATCACGCTTAAGCTCTATAACGATTGTCATACCGTTACGGTCACTTTCGTCTCGAAGGTCATGAATACCCTCTATGCGCTTAGTATTTACATGTTCTGCAATATCTTGTAAAAGTTTAGACTTATTGACCATATACGGGATTTCGGTAACAAGAATACGAAAACGCCCGTCTTTATATTCTTCTATTTCAGTTTTTGCTCTAACAGTAATTTTTCCACGTCCAGTATTATATGCATTACGCATAGCGGTTTTACCCATCACAATACCGCCTGTAGGGAAATCAGGACCTTGAATAAAATTAAGAAGTTCGTCAACTGTCGCTTCTTCATTTTCCATTAAATAGATAACAGCATCAATAACCTCGCCTAGATTGTGAGGAGGAATAGAAGTTGCCATACCTACTGCAATTCCTACAGACCCGTTCACTAAAAGGTTTGGAAAACGTGAAGGTAAAACAACAGGCTCTGAAAGTCTTTCATCATAGTTCGGAATGAAATCAACGGTTTCTTTATCTATGTCACGCACCATTTCTAATGCCATTTTTGCCATTTTTGCTTCTGTATAACGATAAGCAGCGGCAGGGTCACCGTCTATGTTACCAAAGTTACCGTGTCCGTCTACAAGAGGATATCTCAGCGAGAATGACTGTGCTAAACGAACCATTGCATCATAAACAGAGCTATCACCGTGGGGATGATAACGACCTAAAACGTCACCGACTGTAGTAGCCGATTTTAAATATGGTTTATCCGGTGTCAGATTATCTTCAAACATTGTATATATAATACGTCTGTGAACAGGTTTTAATCCATCCCGGACATCAGGAAGAGCACGTGCCACAATAACGCTCATTGAATATTCCAGAAACGAAGTTTTCATTTCTGTATTCAACTCACGCAGAACAATATTCTGGTTTCTGAAAAGCTCGTATAAATCTTCTATAGGCTCTTCATTTTTTCTTTTATCGTCCATTTATTATTCGTCCTTTCTCATACGTCAAGATTAACGACGTATTTTGCATTTTGTTCGATAAATTCCCGTCTGGGTTCAACTTTATCTCCCATAAGAACGGTAAACGTCCTATCCGCTTCAACCGCGTCTTCGAGCGTAACTTTTATTATAGTTCTTGTGCGCGGATCCATTGTTGTTTCCCAAAGCTGCATCGGGTCCATTTCACCAAGACCTTTATAACGTTGAATATCAACTTTTGCACCGTTTTCACCTGCAAGTTCAGCTGAATATTTTTCACGTTGTTCGTCAGAATATGCATACCTTACCTGTTTACCTCGAGAAACTTTGAAAAGCGGAGGTTGTGCCAAATAGACATGTCCTTGTTCAACAAGAGGTTTCATATAACGATAAAAGAATGTAAGCAAAAGCGTTCTGATATGGGCACCGTCTACGTCTGCGTCCGCCATAATTATAACTTTTCCATAACGCAACTTTGTTACATCAAAATCCATTCCAATACCTGTACCAAGAGCAGTTATTACAGGAGTAAGCTTATCATTACCGTAAACTTTGTCTATACGGGCTTTTTCAACATTAAGCATTTTACCCCAAAGAGGTAATATTGCTTGAAATTTTCTTTCACGGCCGTCTTTTGCAGAGCCTCCTGCGGAGTCTCCTTCGACGATATATATTTCGGTAAGCTCTGGATCACGTTCGGAACAGTCTGCAAGTTTACCAGGTAAAGACATACTTTCAAGATTAGATTTTCTTCTTGTTAAATCTCTGGCTTTTTTTGCAGCTTCGCGAGCACGCTGGGCTGTCATTGCTTTTTCAACTATAACCTTGGCAACATTAGGATTTTCTTCAAAAAAGGTTGAAAGCTTATTACTTATAAGGCTGCTGACAACCCCGCGCATTTCAGAGTTGCCGAGTTTTGTTTTTGTTTGTCCTTCAAACTGAGGCTCTTCCAGTTTAACACTTATTATAGCCGTTAACCCTTCACGAACATCTTCGCCTGAAAGATTTGCATCATTATCTTTAAGCACTTTATATTTACGTGCATAATCGTTTATAACATTTGTTAAAGCCTGTTTAAATCCGGCTTCATGTGTTCCGCCTTCGCCTGTGTTTATATTATTAGCAAATGAAATTATAAGTTCACTATAACTTTCTGTATACTGAAGTGCTATCTCAGCTTCATTAACATCGTTTTCCTGTTCCATATAAATAATGTCATGAAGACCTTCTGCTTTACGGTTTAAATTAATATATTCAACGAAACTTTTTATACCGCCTTCATAGTGTAGCTCATTAACTAATGGCTCTTCTCCTCTGTCATCTATAAAAACTATTCTTATACCTGCATTAAGAAAAGCTTGCTCACGCATACGACGCAACAACACATCATATTCATAATCCAAAGTTTCGAAAATAGTATCATCAGCTAAAAATGTAACTTTTGTTCCGTTTTTATCAGTAGGACCAACTTCTTCTACAGGGCTGTCAGGGATACCTCTGTGGTACGTTTGTGTATATTCTTTTTGTGTACGGCTGTCATAAACCTGAACAGTAAGCCATTTTGAGAGTGCATTTACAACCGACGCACCTACTCCATGAAGGCCACCGGAAACTTTATATCCTCCACCACCGAATTTTCCGCCGGCGTGAAGAATCGTATAAACAACTTCAAGTGTTGAAATACCCATTTTAGGATGTTTTCCGACAGGTATACCACGACCATCATCAATAACAGTTACTGTTTTATCTTTATTTAATTTTATCTCTATATTTTTACAAAAGCCTGCTAAAGCTTCATCAATAGCATTGTCTACTATTTCGTAAACAAGATGGTTAAGCCCTTTTACGGATGTTGAACCGATATACATACCAGGTCTTTTTCTTACAGCTTCAAGACCTTCAAGTACTTGTATCTGGCTTTCGTCGTAATTGGAAATGTTGTTCATATCAGACATTTTTCTTACTCTCTCTCCGTTTGTAATCGTTTTTGAAGTGTTGCAATAGAAAATTGGGTTAAATATATGTTGCTTTTACCTTTTTCATTATATATAATATAGCTTTTAGGAAGCTCATATCCCACTGTTATAACCTTACCACTTTTTTCAGCTTTTGCTAAAAAATCACGTGTTATTTGGCATTCAGATGTATTTTCAATATCAAATATTGCGACGATATATTTTGTTTTTAGCATGTAATTCATCCCTATGTGTAAAAACATATCAGAACCGTGCGGTTTCATATAACTAATTCCCGCATACCTTTCTTTTGTCTATTCAGCTTCTTTTACATATCCGTCGCTTATTTCAAATAATTTTGATTCACCAAAATCAGTCAAATTTTCACAAGCAGTTATTATTACCTGCTTGTCCCGAATTTTTTCGATTATATAATTCTTTCTGTTTTTATCAAGTTCTGAAAAAACATCATCAAATAATAAAATCGGATATTCATCTGTAACAGTTTTTAAAATTTCAGCTTCACCAAGTTTCAAGGACATTACTGCAGAGCGTTGCTGCCCTTGTGAAGCAAATGCTTTTGCGCTTTTTCCATTTAAAATAATGCCTAAATCATCTTTATGAACACCTACATCGGTGTAACCTAAAACAAGATCTCTATCACGGTTTATAAAAAGCTTATTAAGTAAAATTTCCTCTGTTTTCCATACATCAATCTCATCACCACATACACTTAAATATTCAAGCGACAAGGTCTCTTTACCTCCGGAAATTTCATATATTACATTTTTCGCATGCTTTTCAAGTTCTTTTAAATATTTTTTTCTTAAAATATAAATCCTTGCACCTAGTTTTGCAAGTTTTATATCCCAAGCTTCAAGTGTCTGAAGCTGATCAATATCTTCACTCTTCAGCATATTATTACGTTGGAATAGAACTTTGTTATAGTCTGAAATCAAAGAAAAATATTGTGGTTTTATTTGTGATATTGCAAAATCTATAAATTTTCGTCTCATATCCGGTCCTTCTTTTATAAGGTTAAGGTGAGACGGAAAAAATAACACTGTGGAAAAATTTCCTATAAGTTCCGATGGTTTTACCTTTATATCATTAAGATATATTTCACGACGTTTTTTTTCATAATAACGTAATTCAGCACTTTGTTCTCGTGAATTCTTAATAAACCCTACTTTTAATTCAGAATAATTTGAGTTGTGATTAATAAACTCTTTTTCATTATTTGTCCGAAAGGATTTTGATGCAGAAAATAACCATAATGCTTCAATAACATTTGTTTTACCTTGAGCATTAAGCCCTGTTAAAATGTTTACACCATCAGAAAAAGAGATTTTACCCAAACGTAAATTCCTAAAATTTTGAGTTTCTAATGTTTTAATTATCATTATTGCGTATTTTTATAGGAGAAACCAGAAATACATCGTTTACATTTCCTACAGGTCTAATGCAAGCAGGTGAAACCGGTGAATTCATATAAAGAGTTAACTCATCTTCTTCTATAACACCTAAAACATCAATTAAAAATCTATCATTAAATCCTATTTCAAAACGTTCTCCAGTTGTTTGTGCAGCAGCTTCATCCAAAAAACTCATTCCTTCAGGTGTTCTACATGAAACAATAACTGTATTTTCTTCAAGGCTGAGTTTAACAGGATTTTTTATTTTCTCATTTGTTAATACAGATGCTCTTTCAAGAACTCTCCTAAAATCTGAAGTGTTTAATGTTACTTCTGTCTTAAAATTCTTTGGCATAACATTTTTATAATTAGAAAACTCACCTGCAAGAAGTTTTGAAGTTACTTTTACATTATCAAATTCGAAAAGAACATGTGTACTTGCACAATTAATTATGATTTCACCTTCATCAGGTTTCATAATTTTAATTAAATCTGAAAGAGTTTTACCTGGAACCACAACAGAAAAACTGTTTCCGCTTTCGTTATTAAAGACCTTTTTGCTGATAGAAAGACGGAACTGGTCACTTGTAACAGATGTAATACTGTTTCCTTCTATATCAAAAAGTACTCCCTTTAAAATAGGTTTTGCATCATTTTGTGCAACAGAAAAAATAGTTTTTTTAACAATATCAGCGAATACGCTTTTTTCTATCAATATTTTTTCTTTTTTCTCTACTAAAGGGGTTACAGGGTAATTATCAGCATCTAATACAGGAAGATCGTATTTAACTACACCACAGGAAAGATGAAGTATTTTTTTAGGCTCATAATTAAAATATACTGTGCCACTTCCCATCTTACCTACCATTTCAAAGAATTTTTTTGCAGGAAGAACCATTTTATCATTTTCAGGAACATTTTCCCCTTCAAAATAAGTCTCAGTGCTTATGTCTGTGTCAGATCCAATTAATTTTATGGTACCGTCTGTACAGGTTTCTAAATATACTCCTTCAAGAATAGGTACAGCGGATTTTACCGGTATAGTTTTTATGACAGTGTTTATTGCTTCGAATAAAATATCCCTGTCGCAAGTAAACGTCAAAGCGAAAACCTCCCCTTAATATCAAAAACAAAGTTTTTTTTTAGTTTAAGCAGTAATAGCGGTGAAAGTGTTTAAATGTTTATTTTTTATTAAAATCAAGCAGATTTTACGTTGTTAAAGTTGTGTTGTAAAAAATGTTGGAGGTGTTGAAAGTTTATTTTTCATGAATTTTGCACCTTTGAAATCTATTGCTTGTTTAAAATTTTTTGAAGATGTTGTTGAAAACTCAGATTAATAACTGCGAATATTTTTTATAATATCATCAATCTTTGATTTAAGAAAAATACTGTCTTCAATCTTTGTCTCAACTTTTTTTATAGAGTGATGAGTTGTGGCGTGATCTCTGTTAAACTCTTCTCCTATTTTTTCAAGTGACATATCTGTTATTTCTCTTATAACATACATTGCAACTTGACGTGCAAAGGTAATGTTTGCACTTTGTTTTTTACTTTTTATATCGTCAACAGAAACTTCAAATTCTCTTGAGACTTCAGTTAGAACTTTATCTACAACAATAGGTTCTGGTTCATTTTCTGTTGTTATATCTTTAATTGCAATTTCTGCTATTGCTATATTTGGCGGTGAATTAGATATAAGCTGAATTGCTTTAAGCTTTTTTAAAACACCCTCTATCTGGCGTATGTTGTGTTTTATACGTTGAGCTATAAATGTTATTACATCATCGGATATTTTTATATTGAATTGTTCTGCTTTTTGTTTTATAATTGCAACTTTAAGCTCATATTCAGGCATAACTATATCTGCCGTAATTCCCTGTTCAAAACGTGCTCTCAGACGTGTGTCAAGATATGCAATATCACGAGGGGGACGGTCAGATGATAGAATTATTTGCTTGTTATTTTCGTATAATGCGTCAAATGTATGGAAAAATTCTATTTGTGAAAGCTCTTTACCTGCAATAAACTGAATATCATCTACCAAAAGAACATCTACAGAGCGATATTTCTTTTTAAAATCAGTCATTGTTCTTTTCTGGTCACCCAGGGGTGCACGACCTTTTTGAGTCAGCTCAACAAGTTCATTAACAAAGTCTTCGCTTTTTATGTAAAGAACTTTAGATTTCGGAAACAGTTTTTGAGTTTCATTTTTTATTGCATACAAAAGATGGGTTTTACCAAGCCCTGTATTTCCGTATATAAAAAGCGGATTATATGCGCGTGCTGGGCTTTTTGCAACGGCAAGACATGCCGCGTATGCGTGTTTGTTTGAATCACCTACTACGAAATTATCAAAAGTGTATTCGTTATAAACAGGTGTTATACTTTCCTCAATTTCTGCAACCGTTTCAGAAGTTTCAATAGGTTTTATTTTATTTGTTTTCATTTCGTTAGATGTAATTATGGATATATCCATTTCAAACCCGGCAACTTCTGCGAGAGCTGTTTTTATAACATCTTTATATTTTGCAGTAACAACATCTTTTTGAAATTGTGATTCTACTAATAGAACAGCACAGTCACTTTCGTATTTAACAGGCTGTATAGATTTAATCCAAAGATCAAAGGCTGTCGTTGTTATGGTACCTTCAAGCGTTTCTACTGCTTTGTACCATACATTTTTGAATTCCTGCATATAGACCTCCATATCTTCGTATATTATATATAATAATCATACTATAACCAAATCATTATATCATACAGTATATGTCATTTCAATAGGCAATTTAAACAAAAAGAGTTAAAAAAAGATATTTTTTCGAAATTATTAAGGAGGACTTGACAAAACGGTGTATTTTGTTATATAATGTTAGTTAGTTGACGATTAGACTGAGGTTACAGTTTTTTAGTTGATTTTAAATTTGATTTTTGTTTGTAATTATTCAGCAAGGAGGGTTGTAAATTGGTTAGAACATATCAGCCTAAAAAAAGGCAGCGCAGTAAAGAACACGGTTTTCGTAAAAGAATGAGAACAGCAAACGGCAGAAAGGTTCTGTCAAGAAGACGCGCAAAGGGAAGAAAACAACTTTCCTATTAATCGGAAAAATATGAACCGGTGGAAGTTTTCTTGCAAACCAGCAGGCAGTAAACCATCGGTTCGTTTGTTTTCAAGCCGTAAAAAATGAAAAAAACAATATCTTTAACGGAGAATAGAATTTTCCGACAACTTTATGCAAAAGGGAAAAGCGATGCTTATCCTCTTTTTATTCTATATTTCAAACGGAACAACAGAGATTTCAACACTCTTGGTATAACAGTCAGTAAAAAAACAGGCAATGCGGTTAAACGAAACCGATCAAAACGAGTTATCAGAGAGGCGTACAGGCTTTCGGAGAACAAAATCAAATGCGGTTATAATTTTGTTTTTGTTGCGAGAGGCGGAACTGCTTTTGTTCCGATGAATGCTGTTAAAAAACAAATGGAAACAGCATTCAAAAAAAACGGGCTTGAAATAGAATGAAACGTGTAGCAATTGCTTTAATAAAGTTTTATCAAAAAAATGTTTCATCTGCAAAACGCCCTTGTTGCCGATTTTATCCAACGTGCTCATCATATGCACTTGAAGCCTTTGAAAAACATAGTTTTTTTAAAGCTTTAGGCTTTTCATTATGGCGAATTTTAAGGTGTAATCCCTTTTGTAAAGGCGGATATGACCCGGTGCCGCCGGTAAAAAAAAATAGGAGAAAATAAATGCTCGATAATTTAATGCTTATCATATATTATCCTCTCGGAATGCTTTTTAAGCTGTGCTATATGATAATACAAGACTACGGTGTCGCAATATTACTTTTTGCTGTAATAGCAAAACTTGTTCTGCTCCCGCTTAGTATTAAAAATGAAAAAGGCCGCCTTAAAATGCAGGCTGTTCAACCTAAAATGAAGGCGTTACAAGATAAATATAAAGGCAATACAAGAGACCCAAAATATTCCGAAGAAATGCAAAAACTTTATGAGCAGGAAGGTTATAATCCTATGTCAGGGTGTCTTCCACAGCTTATACAGTTGCCGATCATTCTCGGTCTTTGGAATGCGATTCGAAATCCTTTAACTTATATTTCCGGTTTTACAAACAATAAAGTTGCGGAAATAGGTAAAGCATTTTTAGATGCAGGTAAATTGCCGGGCAATGTTACTGAAACTAATCTTTCTTCATGGTTAGCAACAAATCAAATCTCACTTGTAGATTTGCTTAACAATCAAAGAGATGTTATAAGTGCTGTAGATATAGGCTCTTATACAAATATAAATCTGAATATATTCGGATTTTTAGGTGATATAGTAGGAACAAACCCTCAATGGAACAATTGGACAATCATAATTCCTATAATTTCTGGTATTACATCGTTTTTAGTAGGATATATTTCAACAAAAATGAATGCTCCGAAAGACGATCCGGAAGCTGCAAAGGCGATGAAAAAAAGCATGGGTGCAATGCTTTATATAATGCCGCTTATTTCTGTATGGATCGCATTTAGTTTTACGATTGCAATTGCATTCTACTGGATAGTTTCAAACTTGCTCAGTATGCTTCAAGCTGTTCTGTTACCAAAATATATGGATATGAAAGAATCTCGACGAAAAGCAAAAGAACCTGTGGTTGTTAAAGAGAAAAAATTAAATTATAATCAAATTGAAAAGATGGAAAGAGAAAAGAAGATGAAAGAAAAAAACGGTGAAAAAGATGAAACCGTTTTAGAAGTTAAGCAGGAAGATTATAAAATTAATAACGAGGATGAAAAATAATGGAAAAATTATTCACAGGCAAAACCATTGAGGAAGCTATTGAAGCAGCTTGCACCGATCTCGGGAAATCAAAAGAGGATTTTGCTTACGAAATAGTGGAATATCCTAATAAAGGATTTTTAGGAATAGGTTCTAAACCTGCTCAAATCAGGGTTAATTTTCATGAACAAACAGAAGCAAAACCTATTCGTGAAAAAGCACCGCAGGACAAACGTCCATCTGGGAGTTTTGAAAAGGTTGTAAGAAACGAAAGACCTATGCGTGAAATTTCAAAGCCGGTTGAATCATCTGTTAAATTTGAAAAGCCATTAAAGAAAGAAAAAAGAATTCTTGAAGGTGACGAGGCAGAAGTTGCAAAGTTTATTAACGGACTTTTTGATTTAATGAAAATTAAAGCAGAAGACATTGATGTTGAGATAGAAGAAGGTAAGTACATTAAAATTGATATGAACGGTGAAGAATTATCGTTGCTAACACGTAAACAAGGTGAAGCAATTGAAGCTGTTCAATTAATGACCTCTCTGTACATGAATCGTAAAAACGAGCAGTATTACAAAGCAACAATTGATGTAAATAATTTCCGTGAACAATCTATTGAAAAACTTGAAAGGCTTGCAATGAAAACAGCAAGTCAGGTTTTAAAAACAAAAAAAAGAGTTACTTTACGGCCTATGACATCTTTCCAGCGCCGTGTTATTCATTCAAAATTGCAAGAAGTTGATAAAATAACAACATACTCTGTTGGTGAAGATCCGGGAAGACGCGTGGTTGTACAATATCAGTGGCCGGAAAAAAAGCAAGCAAATAAAATAAACTGAGCCTCCCTTTCAGAGGTCAGAAAAAGCTATTAAAAAGGGTCGCAAAAAGCGACCCTTTTTGAACTAAAAATATAATTAGGGTTTTTACGTAAAATAAAGCAATAATGCTTTCTTAACGATTAAAATATCCCGGTATTCGTGAAAGGATAAATTTAGAATATGGATACCATTGTTGCTCTTTCAACTGCACCCATAACCTCTGCTATAGGTATTGTAAGGTTATCGGGAAACTCCTCTTTTGAAATTGTTGAAAAGTTCTTTTCCAAGCCTATATCAGATGTTAAAAGCCATACTGTTTCGCATGGTAAAATACTTGATACTAACGGAAATATCGTTGATGACGTGTTAATTACAGTTTTTCGTTCTCCAACTTCTTATACAGGTGAAAACATTGTTGAAATCTCTTGTCACGGAAGTCCGTTTGTCCTTAAACGAGTAGTAGAGCTTGCAATTGAGAACGGAGCACGCAAGGCTTCTGGAGGAGAATTTACTAAGCGGGCATTTTTAAACGGTAAACTTGATCTTGCACAGGCAGAAGCAGTTATAGATCTTATAGAAGCTGAAAGTGAGAGGGAAAGCGGAATTTCTCTTAAAAATTTACATGGAGATCTTTCTTTAAGTATTGAAAAATTAAGAAAAAATATTCTTGATATTTGTGCACAGATACTTGCATTTATAGATTATCCTGATGATGATATCGCGGATGTTAGTACCGAGACATTGGAAAACAGCGTTAAAGAAGCATTTAATACAGTGACAAAATTAAAAAATTCATATAATACCGGAAGACTTATAAAAGATGGTGTAAAAACTGTTATATGCGGCAAACCGAATGTAGGTAAATCTTCTCTTATGAACAGATTAACCGGATTTGAACGCAGTATTGTTACGGATATTGCAGGAACTACACGTGATATTATTGAAGAAAAAACATTGTTCGCCGGTATAAAACTTGTGCTTTCCGACACTGCCGGGATTCATGAAAGCAACGATACAGTTGAAAAAATTGGTGTAGAGCGTGCAGAAAAAAAACTTAAAGAAGCGGATTTAATATTTTTTGTCTGCGATGCTAAAAAAGATTTAGATGAAAACGACAATCGCATAATTGAGAAGATAAAACATGTTGACGGAGTGAAAATAGCAGTTATTAATAAAAGTGATGAAGGAAATAACTTTTTTAAATTATCTGATTTTAATTCAACCGTAACAGTCAGTGCCAAAACCGGAGAAGGCTTTGATTTACTTGAAAAAACAGTTATAGATAATTTTGAATATATAAGTACTCAAAATAATGATATAATTATGAATGCGCGACAGTATGAATGTATTTGCAGGGCTTTTAACGCTCTTAAAAATGCACTTGACAATATAAAGCTTACACCGGATGCAATTATAACTGATTTAGAGCGAGCGGTAGGGGCTTTGGGAGAAGTTACCGGAAAAACAACCGGAGAGGAGATTATCGAAAATATTTTTTCGAGATTTTGTGTGGGTAAATGAGATATAATGCAGGTAAAACAGATGTTGCAGTTATTGGGGCAGGACATGCAGGTGTAGAGGCTGCGCTGGCTGCTGCGCGTCTCGGAGTTCATACAACTCTTTTTACAATTAATTTAGACAGTATTGCTAACTTGCCGTGTAATCCATCTATAGGAGGGACGGCAAAAGGCCATTTAGTTCGTGAAATAGACGCATTGGGTGGGGAAATGGCCAAGGCTGCGGATAAAATATTTTTACAAAGCCGTATGCTTAACCTTGGTAAAGGGCCTGCTGTTCATTCTCCTCGTATTCAAGCAGATAGGCGAAAATATCAAGCAATAATGAAAAAAACGTTGGAAGATACGGAAAATTTAAGTATAAAACAAACAGAGATAGTTGAAATTATCGTTGAGGATAATCAAATAAAGGGAGTTGTCACACGCCTCGGTGCTGTGTTTGAAGCAAAAACAGTTATTATTGCAACAGGAACATATCTTGAAGGTAAAATTTTTGTAGGTGATACTTCTTATGAAGGTGGCCCTGACGGACTATATGCAGCAAAAGGGCTTTCAAAAAGTCTGTCTGATTTCGGAATACGTCTAATGCGGTTTAAGACGGGAACGCCAGCTCGTATTCACCGCAGATCAGTTGATCTGTCAAAACTTGAAGTACAACACGGAGATGAAAAAATTGTTCCTATGAGTTTTGAAAATACAGATATAGGTAAAAATAAATGTGATTGCTATATTGTATATACGAATGAGACTACTCATAACATAATAAAGGAAAATTTACATAGATCTCCCCTTTATTCTGGGAATATACATGGTGTAGGGCCTCGTTATTGCCCGAGCATTGAAGATAAGGTTGTACGTTTTGCAGATAAACCTCGTCATCAACTTTTTTTGGAACCTATGGGCGAAGACACAGAAGAAATGTATTTACAAGGGTTTTCATCCTCACTGCCGGAAGATGTTCAGGTTCAAATGGTCCATTCTCTTCCCGGTTTTGAAAATGCAATGATAATGCGTACTGCATATGCTATAGAATACGACTGTTGTGACCCGTTGCAGCTTAATTCAACATTGGAATTTAAGAATATATCAGGCCTTTACGGGGCCGGGCAATTTAACGGAACGTCCGGTTATGAAGAAGCTGCTGCCCAAGGGCTTATTGCCGGAATAAATGCAGCATTTAAAGTCTGTGGAAAAGATCCACTTGTTTTGGATAGGTCTACTTCGTATATAGGAACGCTTATAGACGATCTTGTGACTAAAGGTACAAAAGAACCATATAGAATTATGACATCACGTTCTGAATACCGCCTTGTCTTACGTCAAGATAACGCAGATACACGCCTCACACCTATCGGCTATAAGATAGGGCTCATTTCTGAACAAAGATATAGGGATTTTGTTGAAAAACAAAAATTAATTGATGAGGAAATAAAACGTTTAGAAAAAACATTTGTTCCTCCTAATAGAGAATTAATGATAATTCTTGAAGAAAGAAGTTCTTCTCCTATAAAAACGGGAGTTTCTTTAGCTGAACTTTTAAGACGACCTGAAATCAGATATAAAGACTTGTCCCCTGTTGATTCAAATCGCCCTAATTTGCCTGATGCAGTTAAGGAAGAGGTAGAAATTTCTATAAAATATGAAGGATATATAAAGCATCAGCTTGCGGAGATTGAGCAATTCAAGAAACTTGAAAATAAGAGACTTCCAAACAATTTGGATTATTCGCAAATTCGAGGGCTTAGGTTAGAAGCTATACAAAAACTAAATAATCAAAAACCTGAAAATATAGGTCAGGCAAGCAGAATTTCAGGGGTTAGCCCGGCGGATATATCTGTTTTGCTAATTTATTTGGACATAAAATAAAAGGAGGTATGTATGAAAAAGATTATATGTTCTGTTTTGGCAACAGTTTTTATTTTTATTAGTGCACAGGTTTTTATTGCAAAAGAAAACATCTATGAAAAAGGAGATATTAATCAAAACGGAAAAATTTCTCTTGTTGATGCTATGTTAAGTTTTCGTCATATAGCCGGTAAAACTGAGTTGAACGAAGAACAAAAAAGATCAGCTGATATTAATTACAACAATAGTGTTGAGTTACAAGATTGTATGCAGCTTTTTAATTTTATTGCGGGTAAACAAAAACAACTTGTAAATGAGAGCAATCTTGAAAATGCTTATGAAAAGGCTGCAACGGCAGTTGTTTCAACCGACGCTAATCAACAGCTGCTTCAGGGAATGGGAGTTGAGTTTGACCCTCATTTTTTTGTTTCGTATAATCCTTCTTTAACAGAAGAAGATTGGAACTTAATAATGAAGAGGCTTGATATTTTAGGTGTTCAATCATTTAGAATTATGGCAGCTCCCAGTTATTTTGAAAGTGTAAATGATAATGATGACCCTAATGTAATAAATTGGGATAATGTTAATTTCGAAACACAGCAGATTAAAACTATGTGCAGAATTCTTGATGCTGCAGAGCCACGAGGAATACAAGTAAATATAACGTTCTTCTGTGTTGATGTGGGATGGCTTGCACAATCAGGGCAATCGTATTGGGGGCAAGCACCGAATGATCTGGATGAATATGCAGAAAATATGAGCATATTAATGCAGTACTTAATTAATAAAAAAGGTTATAATTGCATTAAAGATTTCACGCCTGCAAACGAGGCTTCGAACTGGTATACCAGTCCTGATGAACGTACCCCTATTCAGTTCTATATTGATGCTTGCCGCAAAATCGACGAACGCTTTACTAAAGATGGAATACGTGAAAAGCTTAACTTTGTTTTAAATGATTACTATCAGAATGATACATGGTTTAAAACATGCAGTACAGAGTTAAAAGATATTTCAGATGCATTTAATTTCCACACATATGCATATTCAGACGTTTCATCATATTATGATATGAATTCTTTTTTTAATAAATTAATAACTCTTTCTGACGGAACGCCTTTGATTTGCGATGAATTCGGCGGAAAAAATATTGATGCATATCATCAGTTCGACATGGATACATATGAAAGAGGATTGTTTTATTCACGTTTTGTTGAAGCTTTTCTTAACGCAGGTGGAGCAGGTTTAAAAAGCTGGTGCTTTTTTGATCAATTTTATTATGCCGGCAGCCGTGAAGATGCACTTATGAATGTAGGCCTTTTTAAATATAAAGATGAAAACTGGGAAGTAAGACCGTTTTATCATGCATATGGGCTTATTATGAAATACACACGGCCGGGTTCATCGATATACCCTCTATCAGTAAAGGAAGTTACAGATAGCGGCATGGTTATGAAAAGACCGAATATTACTGGTACAGCACTTCAATCTCCTGAAAAAAAATGGACATATCTTGTTACCAATAATGCAAGGCTTGATTCAAAAATGATTAAGATAGAAAATCCGCATTTAGATAGGCAGACAACTTTTAATGTTCATATTTACAGCGAGAATAATGTTTCTCTTTCCGAAAATCTTATTTCAGCCGTAAATAATTATTCTATCACAATTTCTGATACTACTTATATAACTCTTGAACCGGAAACATTTGCGGTTATTACTGAGTATTGATTTTAAATACTGCACATGGTATGCAGTGAAAGGAAAGGCTATATAAATGAATTTAGACAATATTAAGAAGGTCTATTTTATAGGTATAGGCGGTTCATCTATGAGCAGTCTTGCCCAGATTATGCAAAAAAGAGATTTTATTGTTGCAGGTTCTGATATGCAACAGAGTCATGCATCTGATAATCTTATTGAAAAAGGAATTACAGTATTTATTGGGCATAAAGAAGAAAACATAAA
Source organism: Clostridiales bacterium (assembly GCA_003343705.1). Classification (GTDB taxonomy): domain Bacteria; phylum Bacillota; class Clostridia; order Oscillospirales; family UBA644; genus QAKR01. The sequence continues at coordinate 43,003 of QAKR01000026.1, forward strand.
GGATTTCGCCCCTGAGATTGTAATAAAAACAGATGCTATACTGCCGACAAACCCAGAACTTTTATATGCAGAAGAATCAAATATACCTGTATATCGTCGTGCAGAACTTTTGGGTAACTTACTCGACGGGTATAAAAAAACAATCGGGGTTGCTGGAACACATGGAAAAACAACAACTTCGTCTATGATTACATCAATATTTTTAGATGCTCAAAAAAATCCTTCTGCTATTATCGGGGGGCAAATGAAACAGACAGGAACGTCTTATATTATCGGCAGTGAAGACCTGTGTATTTTCGAAAGCTGTGAGTATAAATGTTCATTTTATAATTTTTTCCCTACTGTTTCTGTCTTACTTAATATTGCAAAAGATCATATGGAATTTTTTAAAACAGAAGAAAATCTTCTTGCTTGCTTTACAAAATACTTGGACAATACTAAACCGGACGGAATTGTTGTTTATAACGCCGAAGATGAAAACAGTCTGAAAGTTATTTCTGGATATAAAGGTAAAACTGTTTCATTCGGTCTTGAAAAAGGCAACTTCATTATGGATAAAGCAACTCTCACCGGAGGGTTTCCCAAATTTGATATTATAAAAAACGGTGCATTTTTCTGCCATGTAGATTTACGAGTTCCGGGTAGACATAATGTTAAAAACGCTCTTGCCGCAGCTGCGGCTGCAGATGCAGCAGGCCTTTGTGCCGAAGATATAGGTAAAGGCCTCTCGGATTATGCAGGGGCGGGCAGACGTTTTGAATATCATTGCACTATAAACGGCGCTGTTGTTGCAGATGATTACGGTCATCACCCTGATGCATATCGTGTAACGTTCAATACAGCACGAGATCTAGGGTTTAAGAGAATTATAGCTATACATCAACCTCATACATTTTCACGTACAAAAATGATGATGAATGAATTTGTTGATGTTCTTAAAACAGTTGATAAAGTTCTTATTCCACCCATATATCCGGCTCGCGAGACAAATGACGAATATAATATTTACGCTGAAGACGTTGTAAAACGTTTGCCTAATGCTGAATATATGAATAATTTTAATGAGATTGCAGACCGTATTAAGGAGCTTGCGCAACCTGGAGATTTGTTTATAACTTTGGGCTGTGGTGATATTTATAAAGCAGCTGAACTCACGGCTAAAAAATATGGTGAAAAAATTGATATACATTATTAATGCAGCATAAAAAACGGAGGATTGTTAAATGAAAGTTCTTGTTGTCGGCGGCGGAGGTCGCGAACATGCGGTTGTTGAAAAACTTGCGCAGAATAAAAATATTGATAAGCTGTATGCTGCACCCGGAAACGGCGGAATAGCTCAATTAGCTGAATGCATTTCAATTAAAGCTACTGATGTAGAGGGTGTTTGCGAATTTGCAAAAAATGAAAAAATAGATTTTGTTGTTGTTACTCCGGATGACCCTCTTTGTCTGGGTATGGTAGACAAGCTTGAAGAGCTTGGTATTAAGGCTTTCGGACCTCGTAAAAATGCAGCAATTATTGAGGGCAGTAAAGTTTTTTCAAAAGAGTTAATGAAAAAGTATAATATACCTACGGCGCCGTTTGAAACATTTGATGATGCTGAAAAAGCTTGTGAATACATAGATCGTCACGGTGCACCTATTGTAATAAAAGCCGACGGGCTTGCCTTGGGTAAAGGCGTCACCGTAGCGAAAACTACAGAAGAAGCAAAAGCGGCAGTAAACGATATAATGAATGATAAAATTTTCGGAGCATCCGGCAATAGAATTGTTATTGAAGATTGTCTTTCAGGCCCGGAAATATCTGTTCTAGCTTTTACAGACGGCAAAACAATTAAGCCAATGGTTTCTTCTCAAGATCACAAACGGGCATATGATAATGATGAAGGCCCGAATACAGGTGGAATGGGAACCTTTGCCCCAAGCCCTATATACACAAAAGAGCTTGCGGATGAATGCATGGATAAAATATTTTTGCCTACTGTTAAAGCGATGAATACCGAAAACAGAAAATTTAAGGGTGTTTTATATTTCGGGCTTATGCTTACGGAAAAAGGTGTGATGGTTATAGAGTACAATGCTCGTTTCGGAGACCCGGAAACACAAGTTGTGTTGCCCCTGTTAAAAACAGATCTATTTGATATTATGACAGCTGTCGCAGATGAAAAGCTTGATGAAATAAATATTGAGTGGGAAAATAAATCAGCAGTTTGTGTTGTCATGGCAAGCGGAGGGTACCCTAAAAAATACGAAACTGGGTATGAAATTTGCGGGCTTGAAAATATTTGCGGAACTGTTTATCATGCAGGTACTAAACTTGACGGCGAAAAAACAGTCTCTTCCGGTGGCCGAGTACTTGGAGTTGTTTCAGTAAAAGACAGTATGGAAAAAGCTATTGAAGGGGCTTATTCGGATGTCGAAAAAATTTCATTCAAAGACGCGTTTTTCCGACATGATATAGGAAAAAAAGCAATTGACATACTATAAATAATATGGTATAATAAACCTAACAGAGTAGACATTGTGCGTGAAGTGCCGTTGGGATGGGAAGTAGCCCACGGACGAAGAACCAAAAGGTTTGCGGTATAATGTTGCGTCCGCTGTTAGGTTTTAATTTTTCGTGCGGAACACACTCTGGAATTATTACATTCCGGAGATTTTGTTTTTCTTTGTAAGGAAAAACAGAACTCCCAAAAGGGAGGAATTTTTTATGCAGGCATTCTTTGACCTTTTTAGGTTGAAAAAAAATGGCAAGTATTTTTTAAAAGCACTGGTTTTCTGTGCACTTTTAGTGGCAATGGGCATTGTTTCTGAAATGTTCGGTTTTGAAATGGCTTTAACCGGAGTACCAAAGGGAGATAAGGTTAATATAGCTTCTTCTTTTATGGTTCTGGCAGGGTTTATGTTCGGTCCCCTGTGGGGCGGTATAGCAGCCTTAGTACAAGATATTATCGGCTGTTTATTAAAGGGAGATACTCCTCTTTTACAGTTTATGATAGCACCGTTTTTAACCGGATTTTTATCAGGTTTTTTCCCTTTCATATTTAAAAAAGCTTCAAAAAAACTTTATGGTATTGTTTTATATTGTAGTTTTATATCAATAACTGCATTTTTAATTAATACATTGTGTATTGTTTGGACATATATAAAATTAGAAGCTTTTTGGTCTTACGCAGTTCTGCGTTTACCTACATTACCTTTTAAAATTGCTTTATATTCTATTGTGGTTTATATATTATACTGTGAGGTTCTGCCTCGAATACAAAAAACAAAATTCGGACCCGACGATAGTGCGGAGAAGATATGGAAAAATGGCTGATTATAATTTTCTTTATTGTTTTGTCGCTGCTTTTAGCAGCGACAGGTGTAGCGTACCGTAAAAAAAGCAGCACGCTTTTCGGTTTTATTGCAGCAGATCGCTCATTTTCATTTTTTACGGGTGCATCTTCGTCATACTCTTCTGTTATTTGCGGTTATGCATGTTTAGTTTTGATGTATTTTGCATATTTCGGCGGAACTGACGGAGCCCAAACTGCAATCTTTTACGGAGCTGCTTTGACTATCGGTATGTTTTTATCATGGCGGTTTATCGGAAGACGGCTCAGAGTCTACTCAGAGCTTTCATCTAATACGGTAACTCTTCCGTCGTTTTTGGAGAGTAGGTTTAAGGACAAGACTTCTACTATAAAAATTGTTTCTTCTTCCGCTATAGGGTTATTTTCATGTGTGTACTGCTCGTTTATGTTTACAGCATGTGCACAGCTGTTTTCTGCAGCAGTTAGGTGCTCATATAGTGTAGCGTTATTAATATGTACCGTTGCAGTAATGATATATCTTGTTTTCGGAGGCTTTTTTGCATCTGTTTTTACGGACGTATTACAGGGATTTATTTTTTTAATTGTAATTTTCTTTCTACCTGTTTATTTATTTGATAATCTCGATGCAGGCAGCAGACTTTTATTTGAAAATGAGTTTTTACAAACCCTTAATTTATTTAAAAACGGCGAAAACTTTGGTATAAACGCATTTAATTCTGTATTTATGATGTTTGGTTGTTTTGGGCTTCCGATGTTGTTTTCTAGATTTGTAGCAATGAAAGATAAAAAACAGATTAAGCGTGCAAAACGTTTTTCTCCGTTTCCTGTAGCAGTTTGTGTAATACTTGTTGTTGTTATAGGGCTGTTTTTAAGACAATTCCCCGTAATGGAATCAAAAAATGCAGCAGTAATTCTTTGTGGTGCGATAACAGACCCGTTTATGAAAGCTCTTACTGTTTCTGCGCTATTGGCTGCTATAATGTCTGCATCCGATAGTATGCTTATTCTTATGGCAAGCGTTGTAGGAAACGACATATACCCATTATTTCGTAAAAAGGCCGGAGACGAAGAAAAAGTCACTGTTGCACGTGCAGCTACTGTTGTTTTGACTTTTTGCGTATGTCTTATTTCACTTGAAAGCGAAGTTGATATCTTTTCAAGGCTCATCCAGGGCTTTTCTGGATTTGCATCGGCTTTTGCTCCGGTTTTGTTTTTCAGCTTATATTCACGACGCATAACACTTAGAGCGGCTGTTGCTTCTATTATAACCGGAACTCTTTCAACTGTAATTTTATGGTTCGTTCCTTTTCCGGTAACATGGATTATGCCGTTTTGCGTTTGTATGATTCTGTCTACGATTGTTCTTTGGCTTGTTACGTTATTTGACAGAAAGCGTCCTGAAAAAGATATTCTTAATGAATTTTCAAGAGTAAATGAAATAATGAAGTTGAGGTGAGAAAAGTGGATGTCTGTGCAGAATTTTATACGCGAATTGAGGGTTTTGTTGCGGATATTTTGGACGGATACATCCCCCAGAAGACCGGAGAAAAAACAATTCACGATCCTATTTGGGGTTCGGTTTTATATTACGGCTGGGAAATCGAACTTATAGACTCACCTGTTTTTCAACGACTTCGTGATATACAGCAGCTTGGGCGAGCTGATTTGACTTATCCTGCAGCGCGGCACACAAGATTTGAACATTCTTTGGGAACAGTTGCTATCGCTTCCAGAATGATTGATAATTTACGGACAAGAAGTAATGATTATATTATTTCTGACAGTGATAAAAACAAAATAAGACTTGCAGCATTACTACATGATATAGGGCATTGTTTTTATTCACATCTTTCAGAGCGTGTTTATTCAAAAATGGCTCAGTTTAAGGCTATAAGAAAAGAATTAATGCAAAATTTTGATAAGGGTGTAAACCCAAAACCTCATGAGCTTTTTTCATATATGCTTGTCAAAAGCGAAACATTCGGAAACTTCTTTTTTGAATATATTTCATATCCGGATAAAGGCGATCGTGAAAGCTGTTTTACATTGCTTTCAGAATGTGCAAATATAATTGTAGGGCAGAATAATAAAAAGACAGTAGGAGAAAAAACTGTTATATATTCATTTTTAACCTCAGTTCTTAACAGCGATTTTGATGCGGATAAATTAGATTATACCCAGCGTGACAGTTATACGGCAGGGCTCTCTCTAACATATGGAGTAGAACGCTTTTTAATGAAGCTTGTAATTCATTGTGAAGAAACAAAAGATACAATAGATTACAGGCTTGCTATACGTGACGACGGTGTTACAACAGTTGAAGAACTGATTTTCAACAGAAATATGCTTTATGTTTATATGTATCGGCACCAAAAAGTTTTAGCAGTAGAATCTTTAATTGAGGATATAATTTATCTAATGATTGCTGATAAAAAACTTGTACATCCTTGTGATTTTCTTTATTTATCGGATAAAGATATTGAGTATAAAACCGATGAAACAACACTTTTGGGCAGCCGTGTTATAAAACTGCGACACCGTGCCACCCCTAAAAGAGCATGTGTTATTTCCTCAGAAGATATAGGTGACAGGCGTGCAGTGGACGCTCTTACAAAAAGTATGAACTTCTCAAATTTTGAGCAAAGACTTGAACTGCGTAGACAAATATGTGAAGCTATAAAAACTGAATATGCAGATAATAATATGTCAGCAGACTTTGACGAATATGATATTTTCCCCGTATTCCCAAAAATAACAGACGGGCGTGCTCAGTTTTTAGTTGTATCACGAGACGGTAAAAAACCTGTTATAAATAAATTTGTTTATATAAAAGAATGGTCGAGAGCTTTTAATCTTTCAAACTGGCGTGGATATGTTTTTGTAGATACAAAAATTAATCGTGACGTTGCCGGTTCGGCTGTTATAAAATTTTTAAAGGGGTATACAAAATGAGAATTGACAAGACAAACTATTATCTTGACATCGCACAGACTGTTGCTGAACGCGGAACGTGTATACGCCGTAAATTTGGTGCAGTTATTGTAAAAAATGACACAATTGTAAGCACTGGTTATGCAGGTGCGCCTCGGGGACGCAAAAACTGTTGTGATTTAGGTAATTGCCTGCGTCAGAAGCTGGATGTCCCTGCCGGTGAACGGTATGAGCTTTGCCGATCGGTTCATGCGGAAGCAAATGCAATTATAGCTGCTTCTCGTGATGAAATGATAGGATCCACGCTGTATCTGTGTTGTATTGACAACGATGGAATAATTATTGGGGGAACAGATTGTTGCTCAATGTGCCGTAGACTTGTTATAAATGCAGGAATATCTCGTGTTATCGTGCGTGATACAAAAACAGAATTCCATACTATTGATGTTGAAAAAGATTGGGTCGAAAATGATGACTCACTTGAGGAAAAGAGAGGTTATTAAATAATGGTTAGAAACGAGTATCCCAGGCCTAGGCTTTGTCGTGAAAATAACTGGGAGTGTCTAAATGGCTCTTGGCAGTTTGAAATAGATGCGGATAATTCAAAGAAAGATGAAGAGCTCTTATCAAAGAAAACATATTCAAATGAAATAATCGTTCCGTTTGCACCGGAAAGCAAACTTTCCGGTATAGAAAATACAGACATGATGTTGTCTGTTTGGTATAAGCGCGAAATCAATATTAAAAAAGAATGCGGACGTATTCTTTTACATTTCGGCGCTGTAGATTACATAACACGTGTATGGGTAGATGATAAATTCGTAGGCGAACATGTAGGTGGTTGGACTCCGTTTTATTTTGATATTACTGATTTTGCAAAAGAAGGTAAAAATACCATTATTGTAAACGCATATGATAATTCAGCCGATACGCTACAGGCAACTGGGAAACAACAGCCTGAAGGTGAACCGGAAGGTTGCTGTTATACACGTACAACTGGAATATGGCAAACGGTATGGCTTGAATATGTCCCTGAATTCTATATTAAAAATGTTTTGGTTACACCTAATGTTGAGGACAAATCGGCTATTGTACGAGTTAACTTCAATGATTTTTGTAAAAACCGTGTAGTAACCTTTAAAGCTTCAATAAAAGGTGAGGTTGTGGGAGAAAAGCAAATTGTTGCTAATTCCGATAGCGCCGTTTTAACGCTTCCTCTTTCCGTTCTTGAACTGTGGTGCCCTGAATCTCCTACACTTTACGATTTAGAAGTAACTGTAGGCGATGATAATGTTATGACTTATTTCGGGATGAGAAAGATTTCTATAAACGGCAATAAAATAGAGCTTAACGGGAAAAGTATATTTATGCGCTTAGTTCTCGATCAGTCCTATTATCCTGACGGTATAATGACAGCTCCTACTGATGATGATATTAAAAACGATATACTTCTTGCACAAGCTGTTGGATTTAACGGTTCCAGAATGCATATGAAGATTTTTGAGCCTCGTTATTCCTATTGGGCAGATAAATTAGGCTATCTCATCTGGAGTGAATATCCCAACTGGGGTCTTGACGAAACTAATCCTGCTGCGGCATTATCAATGCTTCCTGAATGGCTTTGTGCAATTGAACGTGATTTCAACAGCCCGGCACTTATTGGTTGGTGCCCACTTAACGAAACAGGACCGAAAAGAAATAAACAATTTTTTGAGCTCATATACAATGCAACAAAAGCTTTAGACCCAACTCGCCCGGTTATTGATTCCAGCGGATACTTCCACGCTGTCACTGATATTTTTGATATTCATCTTTATGAGAATAATGTACAGGCGTTTTATAACTTTTTAAAGCCTCTTCTTGTTGGTGAAATGCCGTTTATTAACGACAGAGGCTCGTCTGATGCTTTACAGTATGATTTTAAACAACCGTTTTTTGTTTCGGAATTCGGAGGTATTTCATACGGAATTAAAGATGGCTGGGGTTACAGTACTGTTGAAAATACAGAAGCATTTTATGAAAATTATAAAGGATTGATTGATGTATTACTTGACAATCCTTATATATGCGGTTTTTGCTATACTCAGATAACAGACATAATGCAAGAACAAAACGGAATATATTATTATGACCGTTCACCTAAATTTGACGCAAAAAGACTTTACGAAATAAATACACGTAAGGCAGAAATAGAAAAATAAAAATAATTCTTTTAGGGTATTGACACAATATTTATACCTTGTATGTATTACAATGAAAATTTTTATAATATAAAATTTTAGCAAAATTATAAAAATATGCCTGTTTATTAATAAAAGTTTGTACATGATTTTTGTTTAAAACAAGGGTGTTATTGTTGAAAACTCAGTTGAAATCGTTGAAAACTCCTTGAAAATGAGGGTTTTTGGAATACTTTTGTAAAAAATACTTATTGTAGAACAAAAAAATGTGTTAAAAACACAAGATATAGGTCAATTAGTAATTTATCCAAAGAAAGAGGCGAAAATTTGTGAAAATTGAACGCATAAAGGTTATTTTGGAAGAGTCCGGTCTTTTAGTCTCTTTCCCTGATGAGTTTTTGTCGGAAATTAAAAATATTTCATGTAATTCAAAAAAATGCGGTGAAAACACCTTGTTTTTTGTCAAAGGGGTAAACTTTAAAAAAGAGTATTTGGATGAAGCAATTAAAAACGGTGCTGTTGTGTATGTGGGTGAAAATGACCTTGGTGCGGATATCCCTTTTATTAAGGTTTCTTCAGTGCGCCCGGCAATGCCGATAGTTGCGAGAGAGTTTTACAGTTTTCCTTATTTAAAATATAAGCTTGCCGGAATAACCGGGACAAAAGGTAAAACAACTGTAACCTATATGCTTAAAAATATATTTGATGAATATTTTAATAAAGACAGGGTTGCAATAATTTCAACAAATGAAGCTATATGCGGTGAAAATAAATACCAAAAAAGCGGGACTACTCCGGAAGCTTTGGAGCTTTACTCCATTTTAAATGAATTTGCTAAGCGGGATGCAGAAGCAGCTTGTATGGAAGTTTCATCACAAGGGCTTTGGTATAATCGTACTGACGGTATTGATTTTTTTGTAGGTGCTTTTCTTAATCTTGCACCGGATCATATAAGTCCGACAGAACATAAAAGCTTTGATGAGTATAAAGAAGCCAAAAAACGCCTTCTTCAACAAAGTCGGTATGGAGTTGTAAACATTGATGACAAATATGCGGATGAAGTCATGTCAGCTGCAACGTGCGAAAAGATTTATACTATTTCGGCAGAGAAAAACGCGGACTTTCAAGCTAAAGATATTATTTTGACTAAAAGCGGCGTTAGTTTTCGTGTTGTAGGCAAGTATATAAATAATGAAATATTTGAGATACGTATTCCGGGAAGTTTTAACGTAAACAATGCGCTTGTGGCAATGGCATGTGCGTATGTTTGCGGATGCGATATTCAAAGCATCAAGACAGGATTGTTGAAAACCGAGATTGACGGACGTATGGATGTTTATGAGAAAAACGGAATAACGGTTGTTGTTGATTATGCTCACAACGGGCTTAGTATAGAAGCTGTTTTGGAATATTTGAAAAAGTTTTATCCTAACTCAAAAATAACATGTCTTTTCGGTTGTCCCGGTAATAAAGCGTATGATCGCCGAACAGAGATTCCTCAGAGTATAGCAAAGTATGCAGATTTTGCTGTGATAACTTCAGATGACCCCGAGGATGAAGAGCCTGGAGCAATAATGAATGAGGTTGAAGTCGAATTAAAGAAAACAAAAATTCCATATGTTAAAATTGAAGATCGTGCACAAGCCGTTAAGTTTACCCTTACAAACGCAAATAAGGGGGATGTGGTTTTACTTGCCGGAAAAGGACATGAAACAACGCAGAAGGTTCATGGCAAGCTTATTTATTATAAGGGCGATCTTCCATATGCAAAAGAAATTTTAGGTTAATTTAATTAAAAGCAATTATGAAAGGGTTGCGGATATATAGTTAAGTCTTTTTTAATAAGATATTGTTCCGCATGGTAAAAAAGTTGAAATATTTAGTTTTATTAATTGATGGTGCTGCAGACGAGCCTTGTGTAGAACTCGGAGGCAAAACGCCTATAGAGGCAGCTAAAAAACCTACAATAGATATGTTGGCAAAGAACGGAATAATTGGTATGGTTCGAGTTACTCCCGAAGGTTGTAAAGGCGGCAGTGATGTTGGTAACCTTACAGTTATGGGATATGACCCGAGAAAATATCTTACCGGTCGAGCTCCCCTTGAAGCGGCTTCAATGGGTATAAAAATGGAAAGCACAGATTTGGCTTTGCGTGCAAATCTTGTTACGGTTTCGGACGAGCCTGAATATGAAGATAAAACAATGGTCGATTATAGTGCCGGAGAAATATCAACAGAAGAAGCATCTGTACTTATAAATGCAGTAAATGATGCATTTAAAAGCGACTTTTGCGAATTTTACCCGGGAATAAGTTATCGTCATTGTCTGGTTTTACATAACGCAAAAGAAGACATGTCGTTTACTCCTCCTCATATGTTTACGGGAAAACCTGTTAAAGGCAAGCTCCCTGAAGGCGATTACTCTGACGTGTTGCTTGATATGATGAAAAAAAGTTATAATATACTATCTGCTCACCCAATAAATATAAAACGTATTGCAGAAGGTAAAAATCCTGCAAATTCTATATGGTTATGGGGACAAGGCAGGCCTATGAGCTTACCTTTGTTCAAAGAAAAGCATGGAATATCCGGTGCAGCTGTTACAGCAGTCGACTTGATTAAAGGTATTGCAAAAAGCGCAGAAATGGCTGTTTATGAAGTAGAAGGTGCCACCGGAAATTTGCATACCAACTTTAAAGGTAAATCAGAAGCAGCAAGAACAGCTTTTGCTGACGGAATAGATTTAGTTTATTTACATCTCGAAGCTCCGGATGAGTGCGGACACCAGGGTGATGTTGAGGGGAAAGTAAAGTCCCTTGAAATTATTGACGAGGTTGTTTTAAAGCCTATAGTTAAAGATCTTGAAAAAAGTGGAGAGCCTTTTGCTGTCTTGATAACCCCTGATCACCCCACGCCGCTATCAACCAGAGGTCATTCATCAGCCGATGTACCGTTTGCCCTTTATTATAGTGATGAAAAAACGTTAAATGGTATTTCATACTGTGAAAAAAGTGCTGAAAAAAGCGGTGTTTATATTGAGAATGGATATGATTTAATAGATAAGATGATAAGCCGTACAATAAGATAATTGTTTGGTTGCTATATTTAAAAAATTATATAAAAAATAAATGTTGGGGAAAAAACCCCAACATTTATTATATAACCAAATTAATATTAATACTGTTTTCCATTCTTATGTTTCGTTATAAAATAATTATAAATTGAGTTTATAACGGCTGACGCCATTCACTTGGTTTTTTGCCTGTTGTTTGTCTAAAAGCTTTATAAAATCCTGTATGAGTTGAATAACCTACTAAATAAGCGATTTCTTCTATTGTCAAGTTTTTATTTTTCAAAAGCTGTTTCGCTTCTTCTATTCGCATATTTGTTATACGCTGGTAAAAAGTTTGACCATAGGTTTTTTTTATTATACGCCCAAGCTGTTTTGTGCTTAAAAACATAACCTGAGACATTTGTTCCAGTGTTATATTTTCACGAAAGTGTTCACGCATATATGCATCAATTATAAACGGACGCATATTTGTGTTTTTATATTTAATCATTGTTTCAGGGGAAAGTTCCTTATCCACCGGATGAGTATTGGAAATAAACGACAGTGAATCATAAAGATTGAAAATAAGATGGGAAAAACATACCTTTATACGAAACAGAACAGCAAGGTTTTTTTCTTTAAACGTTCTTCTTATTTCTTGAGTTATACTGGTCAGTTCTGATTGGTTTTTTAACTGTAAACAATAGAGGCTTTTAAAGAATTCTGAAAAGGGTGTATACACATCTTCGTTTGGTTCTTTCTGATTTTTATTAAAAGTGAAAATTACAGAAAAACATTCAGCATCATTTTCCGGTGCATACCTATGTTCTGTTTCCGGCGGTAAAATTAAAGCATCTTTTGGCGCAAGGTTATAAACCTTGTCATGTGTCTGGACAAAAACTTGTTTACCGTCTGCAACATATAAAGTAAAATATGAATGTTTATGAAAAGATGATATTTCGTTTACAACATTATTTTTATCCATTCCATGTAAAATAAATGTTATGCGGATATTTTCAATGTCTATATCAAATTGGGAAAAAGTTTCTTCATTATTCATTTTTATTGTCCTGTTTTATATTAAGGTTTGTGAAGGTAGCGCAATTCCCAGATGCTTATAAGCCGCAGATGTTGCGCAACGGCCGCGAGGAGTGCGATTAATAAACCCTATTTGCATAAGATAAGGCTCGTATACATCCTCTATTGTTATAGCTTCTTCACCTATCATTGCAGCTAACGTTTCAAGCCCTACCGGCCCACCGTTGAAAGATCTGATCATAGCTTCAAGCATATGTCTGTCCACACTATCAAGCCCCAGTTCATCAACTTCTAATTTTTCAAGAGCCATAGAAGCTGTTTTTTTATCAATTTTCCCGTTACAAAGAACCTGTGCAAAATCACGCACACGACGCAAAAGGCGGTTTGCTACACGGGGTGTTCCTCGTGAGCGAGAGGCAATTTCTCCAGCCCCGTCTTCTGTAATTTTTATGTTTAAAATTCCTGCCGATCGCATTACTATCTTAGAAAGTTCTTTATCTGAGTACATCTCAAGTCTGAAAAGCACCCCAAAGCGGTCACGAAACGGAGAAGCAAGCTGTCCTGAACGGGTTGTTGCCCCGATAAGCGTAAAATGCGGTAAGTTAAACCTAATCGACCGTGCAGAAGGCCCTTTACCAAGAATTATATCAAATTCGTAGTCTTCCATTGCCGGGTAAAGAATTTCCGAAACAGTTCTTGAAAGCCGGTGAATTTCATCAATAAAAAGAATATCACCTTTTTGTAAATTTGTAAGTAAAGCTACAACATCCCCGGATTTTTCAAGTGCAGGGCCTGAAGTTACACGGATTGAAACTCCCATCTCCGCTGCAATTATATAAGCAAGTGTTGTTTTACCAAGCCCGGGAGGGCCATAAAGCAACACATGGTCAAGAGCTTCTTCGCGTTCTTTTGCTGCGCGCATATATATATCAAGATTTTCTTTAACTTTTTCCTGGCCAACATATTCTTCAAGTTTATGCGGGCGCAACGAAGCTTCTGTTTCGTCTTCTGTTTTCATAGCCCTTGCAGACAAAAGTCTTTCGTCAAATTCTTCCATGACGATGCCCCCTTATACTTTAGAAATGAATTTCAGTGCTTGTTTTACAATGTCTTGCGAATTATCGGCAGAACATTGGCAAACAGCTTTTTTTGCTGCTTGACGTTGATATCCCAGTTGAACAAGAATTTCGACGGCATCAATTGCTGCAGAACTTTCAGCCACAGCGCATGAATCTGCATCCGGTTGAAATCCGAGTTTTTGAATTGTCTTTTTTAAATCCAAACATATTCTTTCAGATTTTGCACCAACACCTGAAACTCGTTTGAAGGTTAAAAAGTCACCTAATAAAATGGCAGAAGATATTTCGTTTACCGTAAGCTCTGATAATATTGCAAGTGCAAGTTTGGGGCCTACTCCATTTACCGATGTGAGCATTAAAAACATATCGCGCTCGGCTGTATCGGAAAAACCGTAAAGATCGAGCGCGTCTTCTTTAACATTCAGATATGTGTATATCTTAACTTCTTCAAGCATGTATATTTTATTATATGTCATTTGTGAAACAGCACATTTATAGCCAACTCCTCCGCAATCTATAACTGCAAGGTTTTTATCGGCATGTGCAAGTTTTCCGTGTAAATACTCGTACATAAAAATAATCCTCTTTAATAAAATTGTTATAGTTTTAAAAACGCATAGAATGAGCATGGCAAATCGCAACAGCCAGAGCATCTGCAGCATCATCTGGACGTGGAATTTTTTCTAAATTTAAAAGCATTTTTACCATTGCCATAACTTGTTGTTTTTCAGCTCTGCCATACCCTACAACTGCTTGCTTTACTTGTAAAGGTGTGTACTCATAACATTTTAGCCCCTTTTTAGCAGCTGCAAGAAGTAAAACCCCTCGACCGTGGGCAACCTGAATTCCGGTTTTTATATTTGTATTAAAAAACAGTTCCTCGAACGCAATAGTTTCTGGTTTATAAAACTCAATTACTTGTGTAAGCTCGTCGTAGAGCTGTAAGAGACGCTCTTCAAAAGGCGTTTTAGCAAGTGTTTGAATTGCCCCATAGTCGGAGCTTAAAAATTTATTTCCACAGTAATCAACTATTCCGTATCCAACGGTTGCAAACCCTGGGTCTATTCCTAAAATTCTCATATGGACATACTATGTAGAATAAGAAACCAAGTTTCCTATTTTACCTCTCTTTGTATTCTTCTGTCGCTGTCACGTTTTGCAATACTGTCACGTTTATCGTAAAGTTTTTTACCTTTACAAACACCAATTTCCATTTTTACAAGGGAGTTTTTAAGATATATAGAAAGAGGCACAATTGTATAACCGTCTCGCATAATTGCAGACAGCAGTTTACGTATTTCTTTTTTATGCATTAAAAGACGTCTAGGTCTCAGCGGATCCCGATTAAAAATATTGCCCTTTTCGTATGGGCTTATATGCACGTTTTCAGCAAAAATCTCACCTTTTGTTATTTGACAATAACTATCTTTTAAGTTTATCTGCCCTAAACGAATACTTTTAACTTCCGTTCCGAAAAGTTCAACGCCGGCCTCATATTTTTCTTCAACAAAATAATCATGATATGCCGCCCTATTCTGTGCAATTTGTTTGTTCATGTTTATGAACATCCTTTCTCAAGAACATCCTCCGAAGAGAGTGTTCATGTCAAGCCAAATTATGACTTGTCCTCTCTGTTTGCAAGATCATAACATAACAGCATTAAACTATCACCCATATGTACATTTTCAACAGCCGCACCTTCAATATCAAGTTCAACGCTTGCAAAGTTCCAAAATCCTCTTACCCCGTAGCTATAAAGAAGTTTTGACATTTCCTGTGTGATTGTTTTGGGAAGTGTTAGAATAGCAATGTCCGGCAGATTCTCTTTACAGAAACCACTAAGCTCCTCAATGCTTTTTATTGTTAAATCCCCGCATTTTTTACCTATTTTTTCAGCGGCGCAATCAAAAAGACCTGTTAAAAATACGCCGCGCTTTTGAAATTTCATATTCTCTGCCAGAGCAGAGCCCATATTTCCCATACCTATTATAATTGCAGTATTATGTCCGTCTGCCCCAAGAATTGATTTTATTTCACCCAATAATGCTTCAATGTTATATCCGTAACCCTGCTGACCGAACCCACCGAAACAATTTAAATCTTGCCTGATTTGCGATGCGGTTATCTTCATCATCTCACTTAATTCTTTTGAAGAAATTCGCGTAACTCCATGTTCGGAGAGCTCCGAAAGATATCGAAAATATCGCGGAAGGCGGCGAATTACGGATTGTGAAACAGTGTCCTTTTTCATTTATTAAACATCCTTTCGCAGAGCTTGAAGGAATTATCCTTTCGTGCGTGCTACACGAAAAGATAATTCTTTTTATTTAAAATCAACCCTGTTTTTTTGTGTAGTTAAGCAAGCCTCCTGCAGCAATGATTTCTGCATTGCGCTCGAAAAATGTACGAGTCAGAGGTATCTTAACGTCTTTTGTTTTGTTATAAAGTGTTATAGGTTTATTTTCAAGAATATTTTTACGAATGTTTTCCAGTTCAAGTATATCGCCCTCATCAATAAGGTCGTAATCATTTTCATTTTCAAATATTAATGGTAAAATTCCCGAATTAATAAGGTTTGCCATATGAATTCTTGCAAATGATTTTACAATAACGGCTTTAACACCCAGATAAAGCGGAACGAGAGCTGCATGCTCACGTGAAGAGCCTTGCCCATAGTTTTGACCTCCGATTATGATTCCTCCACCCCATTCTTTTGCTCTTTCCGGGAATTTTTCATCACAGCGGATAAAGCAGAATTGTGAAAGATGAGGAATGTTAGAGCGGTAAGGCAGGATTTTTGCACCAGCAGGCATAATATGGTCTGTTGTGATGTTATCTCCTACTTTTAAAAGTGCACGGGATTCTACCGTCTCGTCAAGGGGCTTGTTTATAGGAAACGGTTTTATATTGGGCCCACGTAGAACTTCTATAGAGCTTGAGTCTTCTGCAGGAGGGATAATCATATTATCGTTTATCAGGAATGATTTAGGCATTTCAACGCTCACACCGCTGGGCATATATTCACACGGGTCTGTCATTATGCCGGTTATAGCACTGACAGCCGCTGTTTCCGGGCTGACAAGATATATTTGGGCATCAGCAGTTCCGCTTCTTCCTTCAAAGTTACGGTTAAATGTTCTTAAGGAAATCCCTTCGCTGTTAGGTGCTTGCCCCATACCAATACATGGGCCGCATGCACATTCAAGAACTCTTGCTCCTGCGTCAATAATGTCTGCTAATGCTCCGTTTTGGGCAAGCATATTAAATACTTGTTTTGATCCCGGTGAGATTGTAAGACTCACATTCTCATTAACAGTTTTCCCTTTTAATATCTTTGCTACTTTCATCATATCAGTGTAGGATGAGTTTGTGCAAGAACCAATGCAAACCTGATTGATTTTCATGCCTGCAAGAGATTCAACGGATTTAATATTATCCGGCATATGAGGACAAGCTGCTAATGGTTTCAATTCGTTAAGATTTATAGTTATCTCTTCGTCGTATACAGCATCTTCATCTGCTTTTATTTCAATAAAATCTTCTTCTCTGTTTTGTGCTTTTAAAAATTCTTTTGTTGTTTCATCTGAAGGAAATACGCTTGTTGTTGCACCAAGTTCTGCTCCCATGTTTGTAATAGTTGCGCGTTCAGGGACAGAAAGTGTTTTTACGCCCTCTCCGGTATATTCAATTATTTTGCCTACGCCGCCTTTGACGCTTAATATTTCGAGTACTTTAAGAATAATATCCTTAGCCGAAACCATAGGCGCAAGCTTTCCAGTAAGGTTTACACGAACAACTTTTGGCATAGTAAGATAAAAAGCTCCTCCGCCCATTGCAACAGCTACGTCAAGGCCGCCTACACCAATGGCCAGCATACCGATACCACCACCTGTGGGAGTATGGCTGTCACTGCCTAAAAGTGTTTTTCCGGGTTTGCCGAAACGTTCGAGATGAACCTGGTGACAGATTCCGTTACCGGGGCGTGAAACATATATTCCGTGTTTTTGACAGACTGTTTGTATGTATTGATGGTCATCTGCATTTTCAAAACCACTCTGTAAAGTATTGTGGTCTATATATGCAACGCTTCTTTCTGTTTTAACCTTGTCAACGCCCATTACTTCAAACTGAAGATATGCGACGGTTCCTGTTGCGTCCTGTGTAAGAGTCTGGTCAACTTTTATTGATATTTCCGTTCCGGCAATCATTTCCCCTGAAACTAAGTGGGATTTTATCAACTTTTGTGCAATATTAAAGCCCATTATCTTTCTCCTTATAACTAGTATTCCTACATAATGTATAATAACCTCTAATCATTTATTTTAAACAGTAGTTCTATTCGTTTTCGGTTTAAAACTTAATGAAGATAAGATATATACAGTCATTATAGTAGATTCTTATATAGTATATATTATATAACAAAAAGGACACTTTGTCAACCTTTTAACAAAATTGTTGACAATTTAGAATTTACATGATACAATACTTTTAAAATGTCTTTTGCTCAAATACTTTATTGTTTAAGGAGTTGTTTGAAATGGGTAAAATAAAAGTAGCTGTAATTGGTTGCGGTACAATAGCAAATGCACATCACATTAGGTGTTATAAGGAAAATCCGGATTGTGAAATAGTATATTTTTGTGATATAATTCCGGAAAGAGCAGATAAAGCTGTTGAAGAATATGAATGTGGTAAAGCTGTTTACGATTACCATGAAATTTTAAATACAGATATAGATGCTGTTTCGATATGTACACCTAATAATGTTCACAAACAAATTTCTATTGATTTTTTACGTGCAGGTAAACATGTATTGTGTGAAAAACCGGCTGGAAGAACATATGATGAAGTTTCTGAAATGCAAAAGGTTCAGCATGAAACCGGAAAAGTTTTGAATATTGGTGTAGTAAATCGATTTAATGCAAGTGTTAATTTAATTAAAGAATACATAGACAGCGGGAAACTCGGTGAGGTTTATCATGTTTACGTTTCGTTCCGTGCTCATCGTGCAATTCCTGGTCTTGGCGGTGCGTTTACAACTAAAGAAATTTCTGGGGGAGGCGTTTTAGTCGACTGGGGAGTTCATTATCTTGATATCGTTATGTACTGCTGTGGAGACCCTCATCCTTTAACTGTTTCAGGTGAAACCTTTACAAAACTAGGTGTAGATATTAAAAATTACGCTTTTGAAGGAATGTGGGCCGGGCCGCCTAAATATGACGGAATTTATAATGTTGATGATAGTGTTACCGGAATTATTCGTACCGAAAAGCCGGTTATTACAATAAACGGCGCGTGGGCGCAAAATATAGGCGAAAATGAAACGTTTATTGATTTTATGGGGGATAAAGCAGGTATACGTTTGCAATACGGCTCAGATTTTCGTGTTTTTACATCTGAATTTGGTAGCCTTGTTGAATATAAACCTAAATTTAAAGAAAACGATATGTTCCGCAATGAAATAGACAGCTTTCTACACTGTATAAAAACAGGCGAAAAACTGCCGTCACATATTGATAATGTTGCTATAACAGCAAAAATTATGCAGGCTGTTTATGATTCCGCAGCGTGTCATCAAGAGGTAGTATTGTAAAAATTTATAAAACTATTGACAAAAATAAAAAGGTATGCTATACTGTTAATGTAGCGTACCTTTTTGGTACATGTAGAATTTTATTTGCAGGATAAGTTAAGAATTTTAACATAGTTAAAATTGTTTAACTATGTTATTTTTTTCTCTTATGCAGGAAAGGTAGGATGGTTTTTATGGCACTTACTCAGATTACAGCAGTAATAGCATTGTTGATTTTTGCCGCGGTTATGATAACCATAGGCATATTTTCAGCACGACGTTCAAAAACTATGGACGGATTTTTATTAGGCGGGAGAAATATAGGCCCTTGGGTTGCCGCGTTTTCATACGGCACGGCTTATTTTTCTGCCGTCATTTTTGTTGGCTATGCCGGGAAATTCGGTTGGGATATCGGTATGGGGAGCCTTTGGATAGGTTTAGGAAACGCTGTTTTCGGATGTCTGCTTGCATGGATTGTACTTGCAAAAAGAACAATGACAATGACACGCAATCTTGGAAGCAGGACAATGCCGGAATTTTTTGCATCCCGGTACAATGATAAAAAAATGAAAGTATTTGCAGCAATTATAATTTTCATTTTTCTTGTCCCGTATGCATCTGGCGTTTATAATGGCCTTGGTTCTATGTTTGGCGCAATCTTCCCTAATCTTTCGATTTTTGGGCTTGATTCAGGAACTATCTGTATGTTTATAGTTGCGTTGTTAACATCAATTTACCTTGTTTTAGGCGGATACATAGCCTCTTCAAAAACTGATTTTATTCAAGGTATTATAATGATTGCAGGCGTAATTTTAATGGTATTAGGCCTTGTTTTCAGCCCACAAGTAGGTGGTTTTGACGCTGCGTTTGATAAGCTGTCACAAATCGGTGACGGGCATTTAACAAACGTTTTTGGTGGTAAAAACTTTAATTTCTTATGTATTAATATTCTTCTTACGAGTTTTGGTGTATGGGGGCTTCCTCAAATGGTAAGCAAATTTTATGCTATTAAAAGCCGTAAACTTGTAAAGACCGGAACAGTTGTTTCTACTGTTTTTGCCCTCGTTATTGGTTGCGGCGCTTACTTTGCAGGGTCTTTAGGCAGATTTTTTACATCTGACTGGACTGCTGTAACTCCTACAGACGCTGGAGTTGTAGGCGGCTATGACGGAGTTATCCCAAATATGCTTATACAAGCGTTTTCAAATTCTCTCGGTGGGAGCATTCTTTTAAGTGTGATTCTTCTTTGTGTTCTTTCCGCATCAATGTCAACTCTTTCCGCTGTTGTCCTTTCTTCTTCATCTGCTATAACGGTTGATTTGGTAGGTGTTTTTAAAAAGGATATTAATCAAAAGAAACAAATGCTGTGGACGCGAATTCTTTGCTTTATTTTTATTGCTCTTTCATTCTTTCTGGCAACGTCTAAGATTTCAATAATTGTAACGCTTATGTCGTTTTCTTGGGGCGTTGTGGCAGGTTGTTTTATTGGACCATTTATTTGGGGTCTTTGGTGGAAAAAAACAACGCGTGCCGGGGCTTGGAGCGGACTTATCGGAGGGTTCTTAACGGTTCTTGTTCTAACTGTTGTGTCAATGCTGTCATCTCCAGCGCTTTCCGATGGATTGTTTGCAGCATTTAAAGCGGCTTCTTCAAATGCTCCTATATTTGGAGTTACTGCGATGGCTCTTTCAATAATCATAGTTCCGATTGTAAGTCTTTTTACTCCCAAGTTACACGAAAGCATAGTTTCACCTGCTTTTGCTGAACAAAAAGAAGATTAGAACTTGTATTGACTTTCATAAATAAATGTGTTAAAATGATTTCGTAGATAAAGAAAGCGGGGTCATTTAGTTGGGATTTATAAAAAGAAACGCATCGTTAATTATCTTTGCAGTAACTTTATCTGTTGCAGTCATATTTGTTATCTTCTCAACAATTATGATACAAACAAACGATACTTCTCTTTTATATACGGCTAGTTGTTCGGCAAATGACGGCTGGTCGCTGGTTTTACCCAACGGAGAAAAAGAGCCTCTTGAAATTGTTTCACGTGAAAACTCAGGGATGGAAGATTCTCCGTTGATAATAACACGTGAACTCGATAAATATATAGGGTACGATTATTTTGTTTGTATTCAAACAAAAAACGAGTTTGTCCGCGCATATGTTGCGGGCAAACTCGTTTATGATTATAAATATAATACAAACGGAATAGGATTTGAATTAGGTTCAATCTGGAACTTAATTGAGCTGCCTGTTGACAGCGGTGGGCATGACCTGGTTTTAGAAATTATTCCTATGTCTGGAAGTCATGGGACAGCCCCATATCCTATTTATTTAGGATCAAGAGCCACAATAATAACAGAGTTGTTTACACAAAAACTTCCATACATTATTATATGTTCGGTAGTCCTTCTTTTTTCGCTGACTCTTATTATTATTTCGATATATAAATTTTTAAAATGTGGTCAAAACGCAAAGGCCTTTTTATATCTTGGTCTATTCGCTTTTGTCGCCACAGTCTGGGTCGTGGCTGACTCTTTAATGCTTCAGTTTATCGTTCCTAATAAGGCCTTTTCTTTTATGTTGTTTAATTGTTCTTTCTATCTCATGCCTATCCCGTTTGCATTATATATGGCAACTGTCTTCAAAAAAGAGCATGCCTACTTTGAGATACTTGCAGTACTTACAAGCGTTTATTTTTTTATACGCCTTTTTTTATATACAAACGGACAAGTTAATTTTGAATATGCGTTGTTTATTATACATCTTATTATGTCAATTATTATAATTTCTGTTCTTGCATTATGTATAAAAAACAGAAAAGACAAAGAACATAGATACTTATTTATTGCAATAATTTCTTTAGCAGTTGTTTCAGCTGTTTCAATTATAATTTTTTATGCTAAAGATGTTTTAACCGTAAACAGAGCAAATTATTCAATATATTTTTGTCCGGCAATATTAATATTTCTACTAATAATAAGCATAGGAATGCTTGTTCGTACGTATAAACTTCAAAAGCTTGCGAATAAAGCAGTTTTTTATGAACAGTGTGCTTATACAGATTCACTTACCGGTTTATTAAACCGTTCATCATTTGAAAAAGAATTAAGTATTTTAGATAGTAAAATAAAAAACCTTTCTTCTGTTTGTATGCTTGTTTTTGATCTTAATAATCTTAAAAAAACAAATGATTCATATGGCCATGGTGTTGGAGATGAGTTGATTATAAACACTTTTAATTGCATTTCTGATTCTTTCGGAAGTTTTGGCAGTGTTTTCCGTACCGGGGGCGATGAAGTTGTTGTAATAATAACAGACGTTGAAAATGATACGGTTACTTCTTGTATAAAAGATTTTGAGCAAAGAGTTATTAAGTATAACGAGGAACGTCTTATCCCTATTGATGTTGCTTTTGGATATTCATATTTTGATAATGTTTCAAGCTTAAATATGAAAGCTACTGATTTTTTACGTATAGCTGATGCCGAAATGTATGTCGACAAACAGAAGCGAAAACGAATAAAACATAAAGAGTTATATTAAATAGGTGGATAGTATGAGTTGTTTGATATGTGAAAGAATAGAACTTATAAAACAAAATAAGAACTCTTACTTTGTTATTGAACTAGAAACCGGATATGTTGTTTTAGGGGATCATCAAAGGTTTTTTGGGTACACACTGTTTTTATGTAAAAAGCATGTTTCAGAGTTACATCATTTAGACTATAGTTTTAAAATGAAATATTTAGAAGAAATGTCTTTGGTAGCGCAAGCAGTGCAAAAAGCTTTTAATGCAGATAAAATGAATTATGAGCTCTTAGGAAATGGCGAATCTCATCTTCATTGGCATCTTTTTCCGAGACGGAAAAATGATATGCCTTTTAAAGGGCCTGTATGGTGGTTACCCAGAGAAGAAATGTGGCAAGATTCCTTCATCCCCGATGAACAAAAATTAATTCATATGAAAAAACTTCTTATAAAGGAAGTAAACGCATTAATAACTAAATAATCATATTATAGGTTAAATAAAAGCTTATCCGAAAAGATATTTTCTTTTCGGATAAGCTTTTATATACAGGTTTTATTACGGAAGAACAACATTATTTTCTTTTTTTATAAATCGTCCTCTTATTGCATCTGTCTCGGATCTGATATATTTAGATGAAAACCAAGTATTATCGCTTACAAGTATGTTGTTTCCACTCCCGGAAAAAACACCAAAATCGCTGTCCGGGTTTTCTATTTCACGGTTATCTATAGTGTTTTTTAAGAATGAAAAATCGTATATTGAAAAAGCGTTAATTGCCAGTCCGTATGTGTTTTTAAAAATATTATCTTTTATAATAATATTTTTTATATAAGGAATTTTGGTTGTGCCTCCGCGTATCAGAGCATCTGCGTATATAACACCGTTTTTCCAAGTTGCGTAATTATATCTATTACAGCTTTCAAAAACATTGTTTTCAATAACGATATTCTGAATATCAACGCCTTCACGCCAGAGATTTCCCCAGAACATATCCCCTGTTATCCAAATTGCCGAACTGTTGCTTTTATAAAAGATATTATTTGCAATATATCCATTTCCGGCTTCCGCAAGAATGCTTCTTGCCCGATGTTCATGGAAATAATTATTTGTGAAAACATAAGTGTTAGTTTTCGCCGAAAGGCTTGCCATAAACCAATAATTTGCAACTTCTGCAGGAAGTACATTGTCCAGGGTAAGAACCAAATACGGATAGTTATTAATATTTTTGTTTTCTATGCCTGTAACTGTTGCGGTAAATCCGGACTTTTCAAGAGTTGGTTTGTATAACTCAATTTGCTCGCCGATAGTAATAGCGCTATACCAAGCAGTGTTCCTTACAAGAATTTTATTGTTGTCAACACGTTCATGCACTTCATACATACTTTGGTGAATGTTTATACAGTCATCCCCCATATATGAAAATTCGCAGTTGTCTACAAAAATTTGCCCGCGAGCATCGGCTATATGCATACCGTCTGCTGTAGTGGACATAAAAAGATTGTTTTCGGGGTTATCTTTTATTGAGCTATTTATAAACTGTATTGCATAACATTTACTGTTAATTAAAAAACCATAACCCAGTGCGGATAATATATTTATTCCGTCAATTGTGATATCGTGGCTTCCGTTTTGTAGTGAAAAAACCTGACTTTCTGCAACATACTGACGTAAAATATTATATTCGGCAATGGCATACGGAAAATTATGAGTAACTCTTAAAACGTTAGGTGATATTTTTTCTACATTTTTAACGAACTCGCCTAAGTTCCCACCATCGTTTGTTATTACCTTTTCTTCAATATTAAAACCGGAAATTGTACGAAAGTTGTTTTCTTCAGGCACTTCGGTCGCATTAACGAACTCAAAGTCTGTGTATGAAAAGCCTTCTTCATGAGAAGCTCCGAAACCTACTGTTCTAATAAGATCAAAGATACGTAACTTTTCAAAATTCCACTCAACATTAAAATTCTTGAATGAAATTCTTTCGGAAGCATTATCAACAACAAAGTAGTTTGGAGTTCCAAAAATAAAAGTAGAACCGCCTCCGTCAAGCTCAAAATCGCTGATACCGTCTAACAGTAGCTTTTCGCTACTGTTAAAATAATAAATACCCTTGTCAAAAATAATTTTTGTACCGGGATTTTGTTTTGCGTAGGAAATTGCGGATAATAGCGCCTGGCTGTTATCCGCAATTTCAGAAGATCCACCGAATTCAGAAATGTTTTTTTGCCTACTTATAACAGGGTACCAAACTTTGAAGGCTATCCCATTAGGGCTGGTCACGTTGTTAAAACGAGGAACTCTAACAACAACTGAGCATGCGCTGACTGAAAAAACCATCGCAACTAACAATATTACTGAAAGAAGCTGTTTCATCGTCTTCATAACACTTTAAGTTTTGGACAGATTCGGATAGCATTATCCCGAAGAATTTTAATTTTATATTCTTCCGGAATAGGCGCATACTCTATTCTGCCACGTTGGAAACCGGCAGCGTATGTATCTGTTCCAAATAAAATTCTATCAGCCCCAATACGGCTTATTGCATATTCAACAACGTTGTTATTAGAGCTTGCAACACCTGAAGTGTCTGTGTATATATTTCCGTATTTTGCATCCTCTATTGCATTTACGTGGTCAACTGTTCCTAAATGTGCTATTACCAGCTTCATATCATGATATTTATTTGCAAACTCAGGCATGCGGCCCATGTCATCAGGATGCATTTGAACAACGGCACCACGTTCGGCAGCAAAAGAAAAAATTGCATCTGCATATTCTGCTATAGGGTAACCATGGCAGGGGCTATGAATTTTTATTCCGATACATTTAGGAGAATCAAGCATTTTTTTTGCCTGCTCAAAAGTTTCAGGATGACGAGGCTCGATAACAACCCACTGGTAAATCCAAGGTGTGTCAAGTGCAAGATTATAAAGATAATCGTTTTCAATAGCTACTTCTTCATTAGAGAGAACTCCTGCATATGTAGAAAAACAAGCAGTTGAAATATTTGCTGCATCATAACCATTTTTTAAAAAATCAAGTCCGAATTTATAAATATCAGTTTCAGCCGGATCAAGTCTTGATCCGTTATTAAAATGCGAGTGAAAATCAATTGCCTTTAATTTGCTGAGCTCCATATTAAAAACCTCTTTTATGCTGAATTTATTTTTGTTCTGCAAGTTCCTCATCTTCCCACTGCTTGAGAAGATCTATGTAAGCATTGTTGTTTGCACCAACGCTATGGTATGCAATTATACGTTTTGTACGAGGCATGATATTTACAAGCTGTCCGTAAGCTCCTTGGAAATAATAGTTTTCTTTTGCAGAGGACTTTCTTAAAATGCTGTATCCGTATTCACCAAGCTCATCAACGGTTCTTGTTGCTGTTGCTTTTTTAATCCAGTCTTCAGAAAGATATCGTTTACCTTTATATATTCCTCCGTTAAGAAAAACACAACCGAGTTTAGCCATATCTTCAGTCCGAATAATAAGTCCATCTCCTCCGAGAGTGTGGCCTTTAGGGCAGCAAGCCCAAGAATGGTCTAAGCATTTCATGGGGACAAGGATCTCACGACGGACGAATTCATAAAGAGTCATACCTGTCTTAAGCTCTACTATACGAGAAAGAAGGTAATAGTTAGGGTCTGTATATACCATTGTTTCCCCAACTGTTCCTGCAAGGGGGTACGCAAACATTATCCGCAAAGGGTCGTCTACCTGAAAAAGGCTGTCATCTTCATCTTTATAGTTAAGATATCCTCTTGCAAAACCTGAACGGTGTTGCAAGAGATCTTTAATTTTAACAGTTTCCCATTTTGGATCATGGGAGGGTGTGAACAGCTCTTTGAACATAGGATATATATAATCTTCATCGGAGATTATATTTCTGTCATACAAAATGCCTATAGCGGTTGCAGTGTAATTTTTTGAAACAGAATAAGTCCATTTTGCTTCGGGAAAAGCTCTTAAGTTTTTGCGAACGAACTCGCCGCCTGCATTCATTTCAACAATTGTAGAAACATCTGCGCCATCTGCTTTAAATTGCTCTATGAGCCTGTCCATCATCATCATTTTATTATACTTTCCTCCCACATTGAAGGTGTTTTAATATTCATAATTTTTGTAACAGTGGCTGCAACATTTGCAAGCCCGAAAACACCGTCTTTAATTTCTTGTTTTTCAGCTTTGTCAACAACTATAAACGGAACAGGGTTGAGTGTATGAGCTGTTTTAGGCTTAATAGGTTTACCTTCTTTTGCCTTTTCGTACATTTCATCTGCATTACCGTGGTCTGCAGTAATTAAAAGTACATAATCATCCTTATCTTCAAGCGCTTTTAATACACGAGCAAGACACAGATCAACTGCCTCAACTGCAATAACTGCTGCCTGGAAATTCCCTGTATGACCGACCATGTCGCCATTGGGATAATTAGCTCGGATAAATCCGTATTCATTGCTTTTTATTGCTTCTATTATTTTATCCGTAACTTCAGCGGCTTTCATCCAGGGGCGTTGTTCGAATGGAACAACATCAGATAGAACTTCTTCAAATATTTCGAGCTGATCCGATGTTTTTTCACTTCTGTTGCCATTCCAGAAATACGTTACATGGCCGTACTTTTGTGTTTCGGAAACAGCATATTGTTTTACCCCTGATTTTACGAGAGTTTCGGAAAGAGTGTTTTCAATATGCGGTGGAGAAACAAGATATTTATGGGGAATTTTAAGATCTCCGTCGTATTGGAGCATTCCGGCATATACAACCTTGGGATGTCTTTTTCTGTCGAATGCAGTGAATGTTTCATCGTCGAAAGCACGGCTTATTTCAAGCGCACGGTCGCCTCTGAAATTGAAAAGAATGAAGCTATCGCCGTCTTCTACCGTTCCGCAGGGCTTTCCATTCTCACCTATTACGAATGACGGTAAATCTTGGTCAATAACGCCGGTTTCATTTCTAAGTGTTTCAACTGCTTCTTTTGCAGAAGGGAATATCCTCCCTTCTCCTAATACGTGAGTTTTCCAACCCAGTTCAACCATAGGCCAGTTTGCTTCGTATCTGTCCATAGTTATTTGCATTCTTCCTCCGCCGGAAGCAATTTTTATATCAAAGTCATTGCCTACAAGAGCGGAGATTTCTCCTTCCAGTGCATCAACATATTGCATTGCACTTGTTGCAGGAACATCGCGGCCGTCGAGTAAAATATGAATACGGCATTTTTTAACACCGTCAGCTTTTGCAGCTTTCATCATAGCAAAAAGGTGATTAATATTTGAGTGAACATTTCCGTCGCTCAAAAGTCCAAGAAAATGAAGGGTGCTGTTATTGTTTTTACAGTTCCCTGTAAGCTCTTGCCATGTTTCGCTTTTAAACATAGCCCCTGTTTCAATACTTTCATTTACAAGCTTTGCACCCTGAGAGTAAACCTGTCCGCAACCTAAGGCATTGTGGCCAACTTCGCTGTTGCCCATATCTTCGTCTGAAGGAAGACCTACTGCAGTGCCGTGTGCCTTTATAAACGTATTCGGATAATTATCCATAAGCATATCAAGGGTAGGTGTGCGAGCTGCTTTTACTGCATTACCGTATTCAGACGTGTTTTGTCCGATACCGTCCATAACAATTAAAACTACTTTTTTATCCATTTTTTATTGAAGTCCTTTCGGTTGTTAGAAATCTATTCTGTCTCTTATTGCAAGAAGCAGTTCTTCTGCATTAACTAGCTTTTTATTTTCGATTGTTGAAAGTGCGGCAAGGCTCTTTGTCATAATACCATCTTCAATAGTTTTTATAGAAGCAGCTTCAAGAGCTTTTGCAAAACGTACAAGTTCTGGAATATTATCAAGCTCACCACGTTTTGCAAGTGCGCCTGTCCATGCAAAAATTGTTGCAATTGAGCTGGTTGGTGTCTTTTTGCCTTCAAGATGCTGATAATAATGACGTTGAACAGTGCCGTGAGCGGCTTCATATTCAAAATATCCGTCTGGTGAAACTAGAACGGATGTCATCATTGCAAGGTCTCCAAAAGCAGTTGCGATCATGTCGGACATAACGTCTCCGTCATAATTTTTACACGCCCATATAAATCCACCTTTGGAACGAATAACTCGAGAAACAGCATCGTCGATAAGTGTGTAAAAATATTCAATACCCGCTTCTTCAAACTTCGCTTTATATTCATTTTCGTAGATTTCAGCAAAAATATCCTTAAAACGATGATCATATTTTTTTGATATTGTATCCTTAGTTGAAAACCATATATCCTCTTTTTTATCTAGAGCAAAATTAAAACAGGAACGAGCAAAACTTTCTATACTTTTATCAATATTGTGCATTCCCATAATAATGCCGTCAGTGTCAAAATCATGGATAAGTGAACGTGTTTCTTTACCGTCTTTGTCTGTTACGATAAGTTCGGCTTTGGAACCGCCTTTTACCTGCATTTCGGTATTTTTATATACATCTCCGTAAGCGTGACGTGCGATTGTTATCGGGCTTTTCCAAGTAGGTACGAAGGGAGTTATTCCTTTTACGAGAATAGGCGCACGGAAAACCGTTCCGTCAAGAATTGCTCTTATTGTTCCGTTAGGGCTTTTCCACATTTCGGTAAGACTATATTCTTTTACACGGTCAGCATTAGGGGTTATAGTTGCACACTTTACTGCAACTCCGTATTTTTTTGTTGCTTCCGCACTGTCTTTTGTAACTTGATCCTTTGTTTTTTCACGATTTTCAAGACCGAGGTTGTAATATTCGGTTTTTAAATCAACATACGGCAAGATAAGATATTCTTTAATCCATTGCCATAATATCCTTGTCATTTCGTCGCCGTCCATCTCGACGAGCGGTGTTTTCATCTTTATTTTTTCCATTTTTGTTCCTCCGTCCAATTCTTGTTAATATACTTATTAAGTATATCATAAAGGAAAATAAATGTAAACCTTTTAATAGTAAATTTTTATAACATTTCCGCCATGCGTAAAAATTCAGCTTCGTCAATGATTTTCACACCTAAATTCTCTGCTTTTGTAAGTTTCGAACCGGCTTCTGTTCCGGCAAGAACATAGGATGTTTTTTTAGATACACTTGAAGAAACTTTGCCGCCGAATTTTTCTATAATTGCTGATGCATCATCACGTGTAAAAGTGGGGAGCGTCCCTGTTAAAACAAAAGTAAGTCCTTCGAAGCGATTGTCTACAAGCTCACTTTTATAACCGGTATTTACGCCAACAGATTTTAATTCTCCGATAAAATGAAGATTTTTTTCATTACTGAAATATTCTCGGATATATTCTGCTGTTACAGGGCCAATTTCATCTATTTGTGTCAACTCTTCTTCATTTGCTTCGATAAGTGCATCTAGCGTCCCAAAGCGTGCAGCTAATATTTTTGCAGCTTTTTGCCCAACCTGTCGTATTCCTAGAGCATATATTAAATTATTAAGATTTTGTTTTTTTGAATTCTCGATTGAAGAAAGCAGGTTTTCAGCAGATTTTTCGCCAAAACGTTCAAGCTCTGCAATACTTTCTTTACCGAGGCGGTAGAGGTCTGCAGCAGAAGTTATTAGCTTCTCGTCTACAAATCTTGCAACTATGCTTTCCCCAAGCCCTTCAATATCCATAGCATCTCGTTCTGCGAAGTGAATAATGTTCTTTAACAACTGTGCCGGACATTCGCTGTTAATGCAGCGTATAACTGGGCTTCCTTCGTCAGTAACTACAGGTTCGCCGCAAACAGGGCAATCTTTAGGCATTTCAAATTTTTTAGCGTTTTCCGGTCTTTTTTCAATAATGCATTTTACAACCTCAGGAATAATATCTCCTGCTTTTTGTATAATAACCGTGTCCCCAATATATACATTTCTTTCAGTTATAAAATCTTTATTGTGAAGAGTTGCTTTTGAGATTGTAGAACCTGCACAGATAACCGGCTCTAAAATTGCAAGAGGGGTTAAAACTCCTGTTCTGCCTACATTAACCTGTATATCCAAAAGTTTTGTTTGTTTTTGTTCAGGCGGATATTTGTATGCTATCGCCCATTTGGGAAACTTTGTAGTTTTGCCTAGTTTTTCTCGCATTGAAAGCGCATTTGTTTTTATAACCGCACCGTCTATATCGAAAGGAAGTGACCCTCTCATGCTGCCTAACCTTTGAATTTCGTCAAAGGCTTCTTTAATCGTTTTATAGCAGTTATAATAAGGGCTGACAGAAAAGCCTAATGATTTTAAATAGTCAAGAGTTTGGCTGTGTGTATCAAATGTTTTCTCTTCGTTTTTTTGAAGATTAAAAATGAATATATCAAGTTGTCGAGAAGCTGTTACCGCACTGTCAAGCTGCCGTAAAGATCCGGCGGCTGCATTACGTGGATTTGCAAATAAGGCTTCTCCTTTTATTTCACGTTGTTCGTTTAATTTTTCAAAAGCGTCTCGAGGCATAAAAACTTCGCCTCGAACTATAAGTTTTTTGACCGGAGTAAGAAGCTTAAGGGGTATAGAGCGAATAGTTTTTATATTTGCGGTTACGTCTTCCCCTACTTGACCGTTACCTCGAGTTGCTCCTCTTACAAGAATTCCGTCTTCGTATGTAAGCGAAACAGAAAGCCCGTCAATTTTCAGTTCGGTAACATATTCCGCATCGGGGAATATAGTTTTCACACGGTTATCGAAGGCTTCAAGTTCTTCGTAAGAAAACGCATCTTGTAAGCTCTCCATTTCAACTTCGTGTACAACTTCATTAAATCCTTTTAAAACTTGTCCGCCTACCCGATGTATTGGCGAATACGGTAATGCATATTGTGGATATTCCTGTTCAAGTTGGGAAAGCTCTCGTGAAAGTTTATCGTATTCAAAATCAGAGATTTCAGGTGAGTCAAAAGTATAATATTTTTCAGAATATTCTATAAGCTTGTCCGTTAAGTTTTTAATTTGTTCTTCTATGTTCATTTTTTGCTTCCTCGCTTGTTATTTTTCTTGATTTGTGCTGCTTGAAAAAACCCCTAAATTTGCATAAACAGACGGAATGTCCCCCACAATAACCGTTTCGGCTATGATAAATTCGCTTTCATAAGATGCTCTTGCCATTTCGGTGGGTAAAACAAGGTCCGCTTCAACTATAGCTTTAAGCATTATTCTATGCAATGTCTGGTTTATTCCTGCAGGAATAAACTCCTGTCTGACAGTGACGAATACGTTGCCCACAGGAACGATTTTTATAGGTATTTTAGGCCCCTTACCGGAAAATATTTCAGTATCCATCAAACTTCCTATGGGAATATAAACATTTTCGTTTTCCATTAAATTTGAATCTTGTAAAAGCTCCACTGCAATATTTGCTTTTAATCTGTTTATGAGTATAGAGTTTGTTTTAACAGCCGAAACAAACCCTTCGGAAGTTTTTTCAAGGGTTATTATATCGTCGTATGTTATGTTTTCTTTTTCAAGCTCGGTTAAAACGGTTTTATTAATAATGTCTGTTGCAAAGTCTTCTACTCTTGAAGAAGCCATAATTTTTATGATGGGACGCATTTTGATATTATAGTAACACATTATAAAAATGAGCATGAAAAATAAACTTACTGTAGTAAGTAGAAGTTTCCCTTTTAGTGAGAGCCGTCTTTTCCGCATAATCATCACCAATATAGTATATGATTTATACGGGATTTATGCTCCCATAATCGTAAAGAGGCACATTTTTTATATATATAATTTCTTTTTCAGCAAAACTTTTTATTTTAAAATAATCCTCATGGACGGATATGTCCCCGGTGAAAAAAAGCGAATTCCCCGAAGAAAACGAAGCTCCTCCTAAAAATCCATTTTTATATCCTTGTAAAAAAACGCCGTCGTTGACAACTTTTAATACTTCAATACCTTGTTCTTTTGCGGCAAGAGCAATGCCGTTATCCGCCGTTATTATTTTATTATCGGAAACTACAACTGTGCTGCATTTTGTATAGCCTTGCGAAACTGAAACTATTTTATATCCGCGTAGTTGAGCTTGCATTAAAAGTGTTTTGTCAGTATGTTTCTCATTGCAGAAAAGGCATCCGCTTGCAATAAAACAATTGTATAAAATATCGTTTGGATATGGGCTTTGAGGATCTTGACCGAATAAAACAGTATAGTCCTGTAGAAGTTTTTTGTAAAATTCATAACAAAAAGGTGCACAGACGGCAGTTTTATCAGGGAATATAAAAATCTGTAAGTCTATGTGGGATGATACAGGGTTTTCTAGCTCTCTATTCTCTGGGATAAAAACACAGTCAAAGTATTTTTGTAAAAATAAAAGAACTTGTTTATCAATGCTTTTTTGTACAAAAAGACGCATTTTTTCACCCCTTTAACATTATAACCCATTTTTTAAAAAAAGTCTATACCTTTGCATAAAAACTGTTTTATAAAGTTTAATATATCTGATTTTTTATGTATTGAAATTTCATATAGGATATGGTATAATGAACTGAAATAATAGGATAAATTTGTATTAATACGGAGAGTTATTATGAAAAATCTTGAAAAATGGAGAAAAAAAGAAATCGGGTACATTACTCTATGCGCAGTGTTGTTGGTAATGCCGATTATCTTTTTAATTTTACTTAATACCTTATTTACAGGTGTGCTTAATCAAAATAACACAAGTTTAATTGCGATTGTTTGTATGATAGTTTTCTGGGGAGTTGCTTTATTTGTAGCGAAAAAACATTTTTACAATATGGTTGTTGTTGATGCTATGTCTAAAAATGAGAAGCGTTTACGCACTGACAGAAGGTTTTATCCTTCAAATCGTAAAACTGTTTCACCTGAAGTTTTATATGCAGATCTTTCGGCTTTAGGCTTTTCTGTAAGTGATGAAAAACCCAAACTTGCAAAAAAAGGAATAACAGGGATATGGATTGTTGAAGACTGCCAGGATTATAAAGAATTTCTAACAGCAAAAAAGCAAGAACTTGATAAAAGTTATAGCGAAAAAAAACACCTCTCATATGCTGCATGTTTTTTATGTGAAAGTGTAGGAGCAGAAGAGATCGACCTTTCTCGAGATGTTGTTTTATTGAATGCCGGGTGTATTGTTCCTGTGTTTTACGATATGACTGAGAAAATAGCATATTTTATGGGTGGTGATGCCGGAAGAAATTCTGATGAATCCCCGATTCAGCGTATAATTCGCGACATTATAATTGACCACCCGGAGCCTTTTGCAGAAAAAACAGAATCGGATAAAACAGATGAAGAAATAAAGTTTGACGAGCTTAATCTAGATGAGATTTTCAGCCAGGTGGATAAATCCCTTGCTTCCGATCGTGATTACGTTGAGAAGATGAGTGAGGGAGACATTAAGCTTGAATTCGACGGTAACTCAGGAACGATATTCTATAAAAAAGACGGAAAAGGTATATCTCATATTTTTAGAGTTGACACAGAAAATAATAAAAATCTTATAATAGAATCGCTAGAAATTGCTTGTTTTTGCTCGCCTAAAGCTGCTCCTGTAAAAGGGAAAAAACTTTATGAGTTTAAAGAAAATTTAGAAAAATATTTATCAGACAAAGGATATATTTTTTCTTATTCAGGTGAAAGAAAATGATGTTTTGCCCGGCTTGCGGACGGCTTATGACTCAAACAGACTTCGGTTACCAATGTTTTTGCGGAGCATTCGCAGATAAAAACGGTAATCAGATTGATCTTGCAGAAATGCGACTTAGAGAGAAAAATAGTGAAAAGCTTAGAAAACGTAAAAAGTATCGTTTTAAATATGAAAATTTAGGCGATGATGAAGATGAGTCTAAGCGAAAATGCAAATTTCCTTATAGTGAAGAAGATATAAAGTGGCTTTAAAATAATTATTTATAAATTAAAGGGGTTACTATGAATTTACATTTTGTATTACAATCTAACGAAGACGTAAACGAGGTTATATTACCAATTTCAGATATTTGTAAAAAATTTACTCTTTCAGATATTTGTTTTACTGTTGAAAAAACAGAAATATGCGATGAATATGAGATATCTTTTATACCTGAAAAAGATATAGCTCTTACCGATTTTTATATTCTTTTCAATCTTGAAGACAATGCTTTAGTTCCAGAAAAAACTTATTATTATCAGTCTGGAATAAGTACAAACTCTTTCGCAAGAATTATCCGTGCAGATAACAAAGAACCCGGGCTGGGTTCCGGAAGAGATATTTTTATGCTTAAAAGTGAAGATTACACTTTTAATACTGCCTTTACTACTTTTAATCGTTTTTATACTTCCTTCATGTTTGAGAACGGGCAAATGAAAGCAAATTGGTCTCTTGAAGGTAAGAAAGTGAACAAAGGTGAAAAATACGTGCTTGAGAGGATTATTCTTAACGAAGGTAAAGAGGCTCTTGAGTTTTTTGAAGAATATACAGATCTTTTACATAACAGACTAAAAATAAATATACAAAAACCTGTTCCATGTGGTTGGTCTTCCTGGTCCTGTTATGCAAACGGTATAAGTGAAGAAAAAATTCTTGATAATGCTCGCGTAATAGCTGATGAATTTTCAGAACGTGGCGCGAATTTGATTCAAATAGATGATGGTTGGCAAAATTCCACATCTTTTGATATCATTTGGGATTCCCACCCACAAACATTTCCTTCCGGTATGCGTGATTTATGTGAAAAGCTTAAAAAAATGGGTCTTTCGCTAGGGCTTTGGATGAGCGCGGGCCTTATGAGCGGGAATATAGAAAATTTTAAAAAATATTATGATCATATTAATAAAGCAGATGGTGAACCCAAAACAAGTTTTTCTAATGTTTTCCCTCTTGATCTTTCAGATGACTTTGTAATTGAAAAAACGAAAGAAGCTTTCATCCGCAGTAAAGAAGAGTATGGGTCTGAATATTTTAAAATCGACTTTTTAATAAATACTATATGCCGTATGGGTGATTACGAAAAACCTGTATTTTATAATGGAGATTATAGCGTTGCTGTATATAAAAAGTTTATACAAGCTATCAGGGATGCTGTAGGTGAGGATGTATTTTTACTTGCTTGTGGTTCTCCAATCGGGGAAAGTGCAGGGATTTTTGATGCGATACGTGTATCCCCTGATATTGTTTGGGGTGGAGCCGGTAATCCTGGGCACCCAGGCGGCTGGAATATTCTTAAGCTTGATGCGCAAAACGCAGTTTACAGAAGCCCGTATCATGAAAAGGTGTTTATAAACGACCCGGATGCTCTTTTAACCCGTGAATATGGTTGGGGTGATGACGGCTTGCATTTGACAGAAGAAGAAGCTTTAACATGGGCAACCGTAGTAGCATTTAGTGGCGGGCATATTTTAATTAATGATATTATGTTTAAACTTCCTCAAGAGCGTAAAAATATATTTAAAAATATAATACCCCCTTACGGTAAAGCTGCTCGCCCTGTAGACTTTTTTGAATATCCATATTCTACGCATTCTATTATCCCCGTTGATAAAAAAAGCACAGATACAATGCTTCACGCTGTTTATAACTGGCAAGACGATGTTTCTGTTGATAAAGTTGTATGTTTTGAAGGAAAATCTGTTATAATAGACTGCCACAGCTTGCAAATTATAGGTGGATATGAAAACGAGTTTGTTTGTCAAAACATAAAGCCGCATAACTGTCGTGCTATTTGTGTTAAGGCTTTAAAAAATCATCCGTTCTTTGTATATTGCGACGAGAATATTTATCTTGGGTCAGGTAGTGTAAGTGATAAGTACGAAGAGGGTGTTTTAAATATAACATCAACAGCTTACGATAGTTCTAATATCTATGTATTTATTCCAAACGGTGATACAAGTGTAGTTTTCCTTAACGGAAAAAAAGCAAATATAGAAAGAACAAACACAGCTTTATTTAATGGTATAATTTGTAAAATATTTTGATAACATTATGTAAAAAAGTATTGACATTTAATTTTATTTATGTTATAATGAACTAAAATATAGAAGCTAAATTAAAAACAATAATTGATCTACATTTATAATATGGCAGCATAAAAATAAGAGGGATGACATTTATGTCAACAAATAAATACACAGTTACAATAGGAAGACAATATGGAAGCGGCGGACGCCTTATAGGCAAGGCTCTTTCACAATCTTTAGGGATAGAATTTTACGACAAGGATCTTATAACTCTTGCCGCAAAAAAGCATGGTATGAATGAAAAAATATTTGAAAGCGTAGACGAGCGTCCTACAAACAGTCTTCTGTATTCTCTTGCAATGGGTGCATACGGGATTGACGGAAGCTATTCATACTGGGGCGACGTTTCTATGCCATTAAATGATAAGGTTTTTCAAATACAAGCAGATTTAATACTTGAGCTTTCCGAACAACAATCTTGCGTTATTGTCGGGCGCTGCGCTGATTATGTTTTGCGAGATAGGGATAATGTTATAAACATTTATCTTTATGCAGATTTTGATTACAGAGTAAACCGGGCTATAGCAGAATACAATATTCCTTCTGATAAAGCTGCGGATATGGTTAAAAAAACTGATAAAAAGCGTGCAAGTTATTATAACTTTCACACAAATAAATCTTGGGGCGATCTTGATAATTACAGTATTGCTCTTAACACGGGTCTGTTGGGTGAAGAAAAGGCTGTAAAGATTCTTAAAGAGTATATTGAGATGCGGCTCAAATAAAAATTAAGTAGTTTTTTCATTTTCTCCTCTTTTTAAACGGAGATATCTTTCTTAGTTGAAAGGTATCTCTGTTTAGCAATAATGAAATTATTAAACTTGATTAATACTGTTTTGGTTGTAGAAATTAATATGACGATATTATAAAAATAAAAATTTATATAACAATTAATTTTATCGAGCTTTCTCTAAAGCTCTTGATATTAATTTATAAATAGGAGTTTTATGGAGAATATAAGTAACCTTATTGCAATTGACGCTCATTCACATTTTAATCACGGGGCCCGTCACGACCCTCCTGAAAGCGAAATATATCGTTGCGATTTGGAGTTTTTACGACGTGGATATGATGCAGCTAATATAGGGCAAGTCTGTCTTTCAACTTTTGCCAGTGTTATGTCACCTGAAGACACAGCGGAAGAAAATGAATATTTATATGATCTTGTACAAAAAACACAGTGGCTATATCAATGGGTTGTAATAGACCCTCGGCAAGAGAAAACATTTGAGCAAGCCAAACAAATGCTTAAAAGTAAAAAATGTGTAGGGATTAAGCTTGACGCCCCTTGTCACGGTTATTCAATTGCCGAATATGGTGATAAAATATTTTCATTTGCCTGTGAAAACGGTGCAGTTGTAAAAATGTGCCCTCAATGTATGGAACTTCTTCCTGATTTTGCAGATAAATACCCTGATCTCAGGCTAATTGTAGCTCATCTTGGGTCGGTGATGCATGTTGATATAATTGAAAAAGCCAAATACGGAAATATCTATACAGACACATCCGGTTGTGCAAGCAGCAACAATAATGTTGTTGAATATGCTATAAGTCGTGTCGGAAGTGATCGGATTTTATTCGGAACAGATACATATGCAGCCGGATTTCAACGTGGCCGTATTGAATATGCTCCTATAAGTTACGAGGATAAGGTTAAGATCCTTCGTACAAATGTATTGAAACTGATTCCGAAACTGTCAGATAAGAGTTCATAAAAATGTTATATATTTCAGTATTGCAATTTTAACTGATATATGGTATAATCATATGGCTTGATTTTAGGGGCGGTCCTCTGCATTCTCAGCACGAACACCCTTTTTTATCTTGAAATAATATTTCGGGAGGATTTGAGAAAATGCAACATATAATTGCAGATTTCACAAAAGACCAGTTAAAAGCAGAACCTCTTTGCTTCGATATCGGTAGCACTGTTAAGGTTCACGTAAAAATTAAAGAGGGTACTCGTGAAAGAATTCAGATTTTTGAAGGTACCGTCATAGCAAAGAAACACGGCGGCGTTTCCGAAACGGTAACGGTAAGACGCGTTTCATACGGCATAGGTGTTGAAAGAACATTCCCCGTCAACTCTCCTAACATTGAAAAGGTTGAGGTTGTCAGAAAAGGTAAAGTTCGCCGTGCCAAGTTGTATTACCTTCGTAACAGAGTTGGTAAAGCAGCTAAGGTTAAAGAACTTCTGTAATCAAAAAAGAGAAAGGGGGCTGTCGGAGTTTACGACGGTCCCCTGTTTTTTTTAGGTAGGACAAAACGAAATTGTATAAATCGAATAAGTTGTTTATAGCATTCGACTTTTTGAAAGGGAGCTATTTTTTATGCCGAGAGTTCAGGCCGAGAAAAATAAAAAAATGATTGCCAACGTTTTTGATATTATCGAAGCGATGGTTGTTGCTATTGTTGCATCAATACTTATTTTAACACTGCTTTTTCGCACCGGTTATGTTACTGGTACATCAATGGTAAGCACAATGCACCCAAATGATCGATATATCGTTTCGGACTTGTTTTACACCCCCAAGCCCGGTGATATTGTAGTTTTTCAGCCGGATATGGAAAAAGTTAATAATTCAGCTACAAACGAAAAGCTTTTTGTTAAAAGGGTTATAGCTGTCGGAGGCCAGACAGTTACTATTAAAAATGAGAAAAACGAGAATGGTGAAATCATAAAAAGCGAAGTTTATGTAGACGGTATTTTACAAGAAGAGTCATATCTCGATCCGGGCCAAATTACAAAAACAAAATCCAGTGAGGCTATACGCACAATTGTTGTTCCTGAGGGACAGTTTTTTGCAATGGGTGATAATCGTGTAAACTCTTATGATTGCCGTGATATCGGTTGTCAGGATACAAGAAGAATAGTGGGAAAAGTCATTTTTAGATTTTTCCCGTTTAATCAAATGGGAGTAATAAATTAATGGATATAAATTGGTATCCCGGGCATATGACAAAAGCTCGGCGTATGATTGAAGCATTGTTGCCGAGTGTAGACTGTGTTGTAGAGCTTGTTGATGCGCGCATTCCTCTTTCATCAAAAAACCCGGATATTGAAAAAATAACACAAAACAAACCTAAGCTTTTAATACTCAATAAAAGCGATATTGCAGACCCTAAAATGAATAAATGGTGGCAAGCCTATTTTGAAGAAAAAGGCTACTCCGTTATGCTTTTTGACAGTCGCACTAAAAAGGCAGCATCAACGGCAATGTTTATCGGAAAGATTAAAGATATTTTTGCTGAAAAATTGGAACGTCAAAAACAGCGTGGCATTGTTGGTAAATCTGTTAAAATTATGGTTCTTGGTATTCCCAATGTAGGAAAATCTACTTTTATAAATAATATAAGTGGGCAAAAGGTGGCAAAAGCGGAGGATCGGCCGGGAGTTACTCGCGGAAAACAATGGATTTCTCTTCAAAATGGTATTGATATGCTTGATATGCCCGGGATTTTGTGGCCAAAGCTTGAAAATAAATATGCCGCACAAAACCTTGCTATTACAGGCGCTATAAAAGACAATGTTCTTGATATTGAAGGCTTAGCTATGGTTCTGCTCGGTATATTGAAAGTTCATTATAAAAATGAACTTTGCTTACGATATAAGCTTCCCGATGAGTTACCGGAAGATAATTACGAGCTTTTAAAGCTTGTTGCTAAAAAACGTGGTTTTATGATAAGCGGTGGGCACGTAGATACAGAACGTGCAGCTATTATATTAATTGATGAGTTCAGGGGTTGTAAGATAGGTAAAATAACTCTTGATAATTTAGATAAGAATGAATCTTGATTTTGAAAAAGAATACCGCTCCGAATACGGCACACTGATTTGCGGAATTGACGAAGCAGGGCGAGGCCCGCTTTGTGGCCCTGTTTGTGCAGCAGCGGTTATTTTAAAAGAAAACGCTGTTATTGACGGCTTAAATGATTCTAAAAAGCTCTCCGAAAAAAAACGTGAAGAGCTTTTTGATGTTATTAAAGATAATTCCGTGTCTTACGGAATTGCATTTGCAACCCCTCAGGAAATTGATGAGTTGAATATTCTTAATGCTACATTTTTGGCTATGAAAAGAGCTGTTTTAATGTGCAAACCCAGTCCTGTTTTTGCTCTTGTTGATGGGAATAGAATTAAAGGGTTAGATATTCCTGCCGAATGTGTTGTTAAGGGTGATTCTAAAAGCCCATCTATTGCTGCTGCATCTGTTTTAGCGAAAGTTACAAGAGACAGATATATGTGTGAGCTGGATCAAGATTACCCTCAGTATAATCTCAGCTCACATAAAGGGTATCCTACTAAAATGCATTACGAATTAATTAAAAAATACGGAATAAGAGATTTTTACAGAAAATCATTTTTAAAAAATCTTTCAGAAAAATAAAGAAAGTTAATGGGAATAAAGCTTTTAACAAGCTTTGACGTATGGTGTATTATTATGATATCCATCAGTGTAGGAGCTATATTTGAGCAGTTTGCCGTCCAGCAGCTTAAAAAAGACGGTTATAAAATTCTTGCACGAAACTTTCTGTCTAAATTCGGAGAAATAGATATAATTGCACTTAAAGGAAATACTATTTCATTTATAGAAGTAAAGGCACGATATGAAAAATCTGTTTTTTCACCTGAAGAAGCAGTGACAAGAAAAAAAATGGTACATATAACAAGAAGCGCAGTTGAATATATAAAAGAACTTAATCGTTCAAATATAGAAACGGATTTATTCACATATTCTTTTGATTTTATAGGTATTTCATATAACGAAAAAGTTGTTAAGCAATATACGCATTATAAAGATTTTTGTGTGGTGAATATAGATGATATACGCAGACTTGCATTGTGATACTGCTACATTAATGTATGATAAGCAGTTGAATTTCAACAGTAAGATACATCTTAATCACAAGGCTCTAAAAGCCTATGATATCCTGTATCAGTGTTTTGCAATTTTTTTTAATGACACCGTTAAAAACGGCGGAATGGAATATTTTGAAAAAGTACTTGCTTATTTTTTACCGCTTGTTAAAGAAGAAAAAAACATAGTTCCTTTTATTACGATAGAAGGTGGAGATGTTTTAGAAGGGCGGCTTGAAAATCTTGATCGGCTAAGGGAAGCCGGAGTTAGAATTTTCGGACTTGTGTGGAATGGTGAAAACGACCTTGCCGTTGGGGCTCAGACTAATAATGCCGAAGGGTTGCGCCCTTTGGGGATAAAATGTGTACAACGGCTTGAAGAGCTTAATATTTTACCGGATGTTTCACATCTTTCAGACAAAGGTTTTTTTGATGTTGTGGAAAATTGTAAAGGTCGATTTGTAGCAACCCATTCAAATTCCCGAAAAATCTATCCGAATCTGCGAAATCTAACAGATGAACAGATTGATATCATAATTTCTCGTGACGGGCTTATAGGGCTTAACTTATATCCTCCTTTTGTAGCGGAAAATGCTCATATAAAAGACGTATTGAAGCACGTTGATTATTTTCTTCAACGAGGAGCAGAAAACACCCTTTGTTTCGGGTGTGATTTGGATGGGATTGATAAAACTCCCCATGGCTTTTCCAGTGTTGCAGATGTGAAAAAGATCATAAAGCTAATAAAGAAGCTTTACGGCGAAGAAATTGCAGAAAAAATAACTTATAAAAACGCATTGCGTATTTTGGGAGGCGAGGTAAAATAGCACTATATGTAATAGGGGATCTTCACCTTTCATTTTCAACTAATAAACCAATGGATATTTTCGGTTCCCGTTGGGACGATCATACTAAAAAAATTAAAGATCGTTGGTGCCTTACTGACAAAGACACTGTTGTTTTGGCGGGAGACACTTCCTGGGCAATAAATTTTAAAGAGCTTGAAGCAGATTTCGAATTTTTAAAAAGTTTAAAAGGCAGAAAAATTCTGCTTAAAGGAAATCATGATTATTGGTGGAACTCTATTACAAAAATGAATAATTTTGCAGAGTCTTTCGGGGATATAGAATTTTTAAACAATAACACATTTGAAACAGAAGAGTTTTTTATTTGCGGAACACGTGGTTGGATAATTGAGCCGGGTGAAGCTCATGACGAAAAAATAACATCTCGTGAAGCCGGGCGGTTACGCTTATCTTTAGAAACATATAAAAAGAGAAAATCCGATAAAGAACCTTTAGTGTTTTTACACTATCCTCCTGTTTTTTGCGGGGAAGAAAACACTGAAATTATAAATATTATGCATGAATACGGCGTTAATCGTTGTTATTACGGGCATCTTCACGGCGCGCCTGCTCACGCAGCCGCA
Source organism: Clostridiales bacterium (assembly GCA_003343705.1). Classification (GTDB taxonomy): domain Bacteria; phylum Bacillota; class Clostridia; order Oscillospirales; family UBA644; genus QAKR01. The sequence continues at coordinate 85,920 of QAKR01000026.1, forward strand.
TTTGAAGGTCTTTATAAAAATATAAATATGAAACTCATATCGGCAGATTTCTTGGATTTTTATCCGCATAAAATTATGAATATTTTGTAAACTCTATTTTTAGGTTACAATTTTGTGCTATAATGATATGTACATATAATTTTAGGAGTTGTAAAAGATGAAACTTGAGAAGGTAAACAAAATCGCAACAAACACAGTTGAATTGCTTATTTCCATCAGTGGTGAAGAGTTTGAAAAAGCTCTTGAAACTGCTTACAAAAAAAATGTATCTAAAATGACAGTTCCCGGATTTCGTAAAGGTCACGCACCCCGTAAAATGCTTGAAAAAATGTATGGCGAAGCTATGTTTAACGAGGATGCGCTTAATGATATTTTACCCGGAGCTTATTACAAGGCTGTTGAAGAATCAAAAATCAATCCTTGTGACAGACCGGATTTCGATTTCCCCGATCTTGACAAGATTGATCGCAACGGTTTCTCTTTTACTGCAAAGGTTACCGTTATGCCTGAAATTGCAATAAAAGATTATAAAGGCATTAAAGCTGAGAAGATATCTAATGAAGTCACAGATAATGAAGTTGAAGAAGAGCTTGCCCGCTACCAGCAAAGACAATCTCGTCTTGTTGATGTAGAAGGCAGAAAAACCGAAAACGGTGACACTGTTGTTTTTGACTTTGAAGGATTTGTTGACGGCGTTGCTTTTGACGGCGGAAAAGCTGAAAATTACAGTTTAAAGCTTGGTTCCGGCCAGTTTATTCCTGGATTTGAAGAACAGATGGTTGGTTATGATGCAGACTCTGAATTTTCTGTCAATGTAAAGTTCCCTGAAGATTATCATTCTGAAGATCTTAAAGGAAAAGATGCTGAATTTAAAATTAAATTACACGCAATCAAAAAAGAAGAACTTCCTGCACTTGATGATGAATTTGCAAAAGATGTAAGCGAATTTGACACACTTGATGAATTTAAAGCAGATATTATTAAAAAGCTGCAAGAACGTAAAGACTCTGCTGTTGAAAATGACGTTTACGAAAAACTTACAAATGCAGTTGTTGACTTGGTCGAAGGAGAAATTCCCGAATGCCTTTACACTCAGGAAGCCGATAATCAGCTTCACGACTTTGAACATCGTCTTTCTTCTCAGGGCCTTACTCTTGAGGGATATCTTAAGTATACCGGACAAGATGTTGAAAGTATAAAGGCTATGTTCCGTCCCAATGCTGAAAAGCAAGTTAAATTGCGTTTTGCTCTTGAAAAAATTGCCGAGCTTGAAAACGTTATTGTTGAAGAAAGCGATATTGACGAACAGTACAAAAAACTTGCAGAAGCATATAAAATTGAAGATGTCGAAAAGGTTAAAAATGCTGAAACAACTGAATATATAACAAAAGATCTTTCTTTACAAAAAGCTTATGAATTTGTTAAAGCTAACGCTGTTTTAACAGAAGAGAAGAAAAAGGCCCCTGCAAAGAAACCTGCAGCAAAAGCAGATGACAGCACTGAAAAGAAATCTGCAGCAAAAAAGACAGCAGCAAAGAAAACTACTGCAACTAAAAAGACAACAGCAAAAAAAACGGTAGAAGATAAAGCCGAATAATTAAAACTTATAAAGATATTTTAGGAGGAAAAGGAAATGAGTTTAGTTCCCATGGTCGTTGAACAGACTAATAGAGGCGAACGTTCATATGATATTTTCTCAAGACTGCTCAACGACAGAATAGTTTTTTTGGCAGACGAGGTTAATGACGTAACGGCAAATCTTGTTGTGGCACAGCTTCTTTATCTTGAAGCAGCAGATCCCGATAAAGATATCAGTCTTTACATCAACAGCCCCGGAGGCTCTATTACAGCCGGAATGGCAATATATGACACTATGCGTTATATTAAATGCGATGTTTCAACAATTTGTATCGGTATGGCAGCAAGTATGGGCGCATTTTTACTTTCTTCCGGTACAAAAGGTAAGAGATTTGCTCTTCCTAACAGTGAGATAATGATACATCAACCTTTAGGCGGATTTCAAGGTCAAGCAACAGATATTAAAATTCATGCCGATCATATTATGCGCATAAAAAAGAGGATGAATGAAATTCTTGCACAGAATACAGGTAAACCTCTTGAGGAAATCGAACGTGATACAGAGCGAGATAATTTTCTTACAGCTTCCGCTGCGTTTGAATATGGTATAATTGATAAGGTTATTGAAAAAAGGTAATATATGTCTAAAATTAAACAATGTGCCTTTTGTGGGCAGACAGATGCGGATCCAACCAGGCTTTTTATTGCAGGTCTTGTTGACGGTGTTTATATATGCGATGAGTGTTTGGAAACCTGTAACGATTATATTCGCTCTTATCGTGATACAGAGTCGTTAAAAAGAAAAAATAAAATAAAGATCACAATGCATACTCCGGCAGAAATTAAAAAAATTCTCGATGAGTATGTTATAGGTCAGGATGAAGCTAAAATTGCACTTTCTGTTGCTGTTTATAATCACTATAAGCGTGTTTTTACACAACCTGAAGATGACGTTGAGATAGCTAAAAGCAATGTTTTAATGCTCGGGCCTACAGGTTCTGGTAAAACACTTATGGCACAGGTCCTGGCAAAAGTTTTAAATGTTCCGTTTGCTATTGCAGACGCAACAACACTTACCGAAGCCGGATATGTAGGCGAGGATGTTGAAAACATTCTTCTTAAGCTTCTACAAGCTGCGGATTTCGATGTTGACGCTGCTCAATACGGAATTATTTACGTAGATGAGATTGATAAAATCTCTCGTAGAAGCGAGAATACATCTATCACACGTGATGTTTCCGGTGAAGGCGTTCAACAAGCTCTTTTAAAAATTCTTGAAGGAACTGTTTCAAATGTTCCTCCTCAAGGAGGGAGAAAGCATCCTAATCAAGAATTTATTCAGGTAGACACAAAGAACATACTCTTTATTTGCGGCGGTGCGTTTGACGGACTTGAGAAGATTATTCAAAAGCGTATGGCTGGAACAACAATCGGTTTTGAAAGCGAAGTTCGTACTAAAAAAGAAAATGACGCAGCCTTTTACCTGCGTCAATGTGAGCCCCATGATCTCATTAAGTTCGGTCTTATTCCCGAAATTATAGGTCGTGTACCGGTAACAGTTTCGCTTGACAAGCTTGATAAAGATGCGCTAATTAAAATCCTTATTGAGCCTAAAAATTCACTTATTAAGCAATATAAGAAGCTTCTTAAAATGGATGGTGTGGAACTTGTCTTTGAAAAAGGCGCTGTTGAAGCGATTGCTGAAAGGGCTGTTGTAAGAAATACAGGGGCCCGCGGCCTTCGTTCTATTGTAGAAAATGCCATGACACAGATTATGTTTAAAGTTCCTTCTGATAAAACAATTAAAAAGGTTACGATTACACGCAGATATATTGAAAAAGGCGGAGAACCTGTATATAAACGCGAAAAAACAGCATAACAAAAAAGAGATAATTAAATGGCCTGTACTACAATTAAAATTTGTAGTACAGGCAAATTTAATGTTATTGTAATATGCCTTATAATTAATTATAACCCCTGATTTTCAAGCTCCGTAAAATACGGTAATAAATCAACTGCTCCATAAGAGTGATAAGCAACTACTCTATGTGTTTTAGGGCTGAATATTATTCTTTGGCCGAAAGCCCCAGCCATATGGTAAATGCCATGATCATGTGCTGCGATAGATCCTGATGTTCCGAACTCATCTTTGTACTGGCTTGAATAAATATAATCAGCCCAAGTTTCGGAAAATATACGTTTTCCTTCATAAACTCCTCGATCGAGATAAAGCTGTCCTATCTTTGCCAGATCCCAGGTTTTGCAGAAAAGCCCTGTCCCACCTAAGGTGTGCCCATCAAAACAGCGTGACCAAGCATATACATGAAATCTAAGCGGTACGAAAAGCTCTTTTTGCAAGAAATTTTCAAGATCCATACCGGTTATTTTCTCAACTATTCGAGAAATTATATAATAATTTCCGTCTGCATAAACCATCTCTTTACCCGGAGTAAGGGTTATGGGTTGTCCGAGCAGAAAATGAAGAACGTCTGTTGTGTTAAAATCGTTAAAATCTTCGCCGTCAAAGTCACAACCTCGCGGTGATCCTGTTCTGTGTCTAAAAACTTGCTCGATTGTAACTTCATCCCACTTTTTATCGTACCCTTCGGGATAAAACTCTGAAAGATATTTAGATACTTTATCGTTTACATCTACAAGCCTTCTATCACTTAAAATACCTATTGCTATACTTGTAACGGTTTTTGCTATTGAATAACAATCATGTGCAGCGTTTCCCCAATTAATTTGAACCTGTCCGGCGCCTGCATCGGTTCTTTCAACTATATTGTATATATTCAAATCCTCACTTCTTGCTTTTTCTGCAAGTTTATCAAGAAAAAGTGACATTTGTAGACCCCCTTTTATAATTGTTAATAGACTAAAAATGAAGATGATAGGATAATGTAAAAAATAAAGGGCAACCCCAGGGCTGCCCTTTTCTAAATTTTTATCTGGTTTTATAATTTTGCGGTGATACCATACTTTTCAGCAACATCGCGAGCAAATTTAGCACTTTCGGGACGTTGTCTTTCAACTACAAATACAGGTCTGTCATTTTCAGTTTTCATTACTAATGTGTCAACTTTTGAACCGTCCTTTACTTGTGCATTGAATTCATCGGATTGTTCGCCGAGCTCTGAAAGGTCGGTTGAAATAATACCTATTGCTTTTGCTTTTGCGGCATTTAAAATAACCTGTGAAATAATGTATGAAGCTTCTCCTGAGTTTGCACATTCAAGAGCCTGGTCAATAATTATCATAGTGTTTTCATTAAGGTCTTTTAAAAGTGCACCGATCTTTGCGCATTCTTCTTCAACCTTTGAACGGCTCTTTTCAGCCGCTGTAATTTTCGGGCTAAGAACAAGTATGTTTTTAACAGGGCTCATAACAGCATTATCTGCTGGAACATACATACCAAGCTGGAACATTACCTGGGCAATACCTAACGCGTTTGAGAATAGCGTTTTACCGCTGCGTGAAGGTCCTGTTAAAATATATAAGCCTCCGAACTGATCAAATACTACACTGTTTGTTGCATAATCACGTGTACCTTCTTTAAGTACGTGAAGAGGATTGTAAAGACCTGTGATATGGCATTGACGTTCTTCCATTGTTTTGATTTCAGGTTTGCAAACTCTAAGTCTGAATATTCTGAGTTTTTCAACCATTGCAACGCCTGCTATGTAGAAGGAAAGTTGGTCAATTATGTTTGCAAGGAATTCGGTGTTTATTGCCATATATTCCTGAACCATCGGAGTCCATTTTTTAATAAGAGTTGTGAATACGGAATCCAGAGAAGCATCTAAAGATATAAAGAAATTATCGGCTTCTTCCGGAGTCATTCCTTTGGTTATGCCGTCAAGCGGTGTCATGCAATAGTAGTTATCATCTTTAAAGTCCATGCGTAAAATCTTGTCCATAACATTGCCTGCTTTGAACACATCATTGTTAACTGAAAGAATACCTGCTTCTTTCGGACGCAGTTGTGCGTCGAGGTTTACGCCAAGGGTAACACTTTTAACGCCTTTAACTGTATTTGAAGCTTCGCTCATGCGTTCACGCATAGAGTTGTAGTCAGCGTTTGTTACTGTATCGTTTATAAACTTTGCAAGGTTTTTAAATCCTTCAGATTTATACTCATTTTTTGATTCCTGTAAAGCTTCGTTAAGAGAAGACATTGTATCAAAATAGAGATCCATTTCACAAATGCTGTAAAGGTGTGCAGCTGTATCGCCTTCTTTAACACGTTGATTTTTAAGGTCGATAAGCTCTATAAGGCGGGGCATTATTTTTTCAAGTGCAGCACGGAAAGTTTTGCAGGTCATAAGATCTTCAAAAATTTCCTGTCTGTATTTTATTGTGGGGATGTCATAGGTTAAATAGTCGAGAACTTTGTTTGTTTCGTTTATGCTTCCGAAAAGACGGAGCGTGCCGAAAAACAATGCATGGTCAAACCCAAGGTCGTTATAAAACGCGGTGTTTGTAAGATTTTTTGATTTTGCTTCTTCATTAGGATAAAGTAAATCAATACTCATTGTGTTTCCTCCAATATCTTATCAATAAATTATTTTTAACGTTTTAAGTGCGATTGCTTATACTCTTTGAAGTACAAACATAATAATCGGAACAATGATGCACACAACTAAATAAACAGCTAAAAGCATGATCCTTGAATATTTATAAGCATGCCACACTGCCATGAACTTGATGATCATAAAGATTACAACCATCCATAAAGGAGCCATAAATATGAGCATCAACCCACCTATACTGGTTCCGAACGAAAGCCCGGACAGTGCCCCTAAGATAAGAGCCATCGCACCAGCGAACCCCAAAAGAGATTTACGGGGTGTTCTTATAAATTTAGGCTCGTCTGGAACGTTAAATATAGTTATGCCGCTGCCTTCTTTGTCTGCCATCTGTAAAAGCCTCCTCGACATTTTTTTTATTACACATTATATGATACTATAAAATATGTAAAATTTCAAGCACTTTATTAAAAATCTTATTAAGTTTATAATTATTTTCCAATTAAAGATAATTTTAATTATATTCAGGCTTGAAAATATACTTTTATTATGATAAAATATAATAGAATAACATTGACTGGATCTATAGTTTTGAAAGAATTTGTAAATATAATTAGATATAAGCAAATAAATAATCATTGAATGGAAGCTTTTTTATGCATTATAATATTGTATTGGTTGAACCTGAAATACCTCAAAACACAGGAAACATTGCCCGAACATGTGCCTGTACAGGTGCATCGCTTCATATTGTTAAACCGATGATGTTTGAAATCGATGAAAAACATGTTAAAAGAGCAGGCCTTGATTACTGGCATTTGCTTGACTTGCACATACATGAAAACCTTTCGGATTTTTTAGAGTATGCCAAAGGTTCCCCCATGCGATTGGCTTCGACAAAATCTTCTAAAAATCATACAGAAGCAACATATCCGGATGGGTGCTATATCCTTTTTGGTAAAGAAACAAAAGGTTTGCCGGAAGATCTTTTAAAAGAGCATTATGAAGATTGTGTGCGAATTCCTATGCTGGAAACGTTAAGAAGCCTTAATTTGGCAAATTCTGTGGCAGTTGTACTTTATGAAGCTTTGCGACAAAGCGGGTTTGACGGGCTCGAACAGCAAGGGAGGTTGAGAGGATGAGAAATAAAAAAGATAAATTTATTACTTTTGCTGAAATGGATCATCGTGCATATGTAAAAGATGCATTTAATCTTTTTTTAGTAATGGGTTGTTTTATCTGTATAACACAAGCTTTATTCTCCGTACCTGTACCTACAATGTTTGATAGGTTTGCTAATAATAACTTAATTGTTTGTTTAAGGCAGTCTCTTTCAATGCTTTATCAAGGGGTTGCTCTTTATACACCGTTTTTAATCTTAGTAATTGCTAAAAACCGCTCTGCGGGAAGGTATTTTTCAAATAAAGATACTGTTGCAAAACCGGGACATTATATATTAGGTACGCTTTCTGTTACAGGCTTAGGAATTGCTATCTATTATCTTTCAACATTTATTATACTTAAAATGACAAACGAGGGGTTTGTAATAAATGAAAGTTTACCTCTTCTCGGTAGCAACCCGCTGACATACTCTTCGTTTATAATATCGGCAACTGTAATCCCTGCATTTTTTACTGAAATTACTTTCCGGGGAATTGTAATGACAGAAATTAAAAAGGACAGTTATGTCTTTGCCGTGATAGTTGCGTCTCTTATCAACAGCGTATCACATTTGTCTTTTTTACAAATGCCGTTTATGTTTGTGACAGGGCTTGTAAGCGGTTGGATTTGTTTAAAAACAAAAACTCTTTGGGTGTCATATGTTGCAAACGGAATAATGAACGGTGCAATTGCAGGGATTTATGTATTTAAAACAGTAAATTCAGAAGCATACAATTCTGTTATGCCGGTTCTTTCGGTTATATGCGGTATCATCGGAATCCTAAGTCTTATAGGACTATTTATTATTTACGGGTTTAAAATTGATAAGCAAATTAAAGGGCTTTCAAAAAAAGATAGTTTAAAGGCCTTTTTCGGTGCCTTTGGGCTTTGGATATTGATATTTATAACGGTTTTTGAAGTTTTCTTTTTGTATATTAAAAAGCCAAGAAAAGAAGAAACCCCTAATTCCCCCGCGGTGGTAGAAGTTTTTAAGCAAGATCTTATATAACATTCGTATTAAAAATACCCGCTTAAAAGAGACTGTTCAGGTCTTTTGTAGGCGGGTATTTTTATGCTATATTGATTTATTTACTAATGAACTGATATTTATATCTTCCGCTGGGGGCGACGTCTCCGTTAATATAGAAATCCATAATATCGCCATCATTTTGCATGTTGTCAGACCACTTAAAGTTTACGGTATATTCATCACCGGTGATACCCAACATTGTTTTAGGAATTTTAATTTGCAGTCTGTTTCCGTTAATATTATAATAAATCTTGCCTACGGTCTCCCAGTTCCAGCCTCCGGTTGAGCGTTCAAGTGTTGCCATATCCGTAGGGCTTTGGCGATTTACTATATAATCAAAAGTCTCCCAGTTTTTATCACTGTTATTTACGTCAATCAAAAGCCTCATCCATGCATCGTCGCTACGAGGGGAAAGATTTTCCTTTGTCTTAACCATAAAATAAATATTTTCGCTGTCTCGGGTAACTTTAGCTGAAGTTATATCGTTTCTACCTGTTGTATTGTAATAGCGGACTCCACCATACCCGTCACTGTTGCGATCGAAAGTGTTGCCCTTATATGCTGCATATTCAGGCGAAATGTTTGCCCACATATCTTCTGTTGAATTTATATCAATTACTTTTGAATCAGATGCTATAGGGGTTTGGTCGCAGCCTTTAAATTTACGGATAAAATCTACCATTTGATAGTAGTAGCTGTCTTTCAAGCTTGTTTTAGAAAACTCTATATCCCGGCTAAACTCTTTTGAGAACTGATCCGGAAATGCATTAACAGTTCCGCACCATTCTGGGAAACGCATAGCACAGCGTTCGTTCCATCCTGTAATGAATATAAATTCGGGATCCTGCTCTATTGCATATTCAAACTGCTCTGCAAAGTGCGCACCATATTCAACTGCGTTATCACGTGTATCATACCCATTCTGAATAGTGTACGTCCTACCGTTTACAGTAGTACTCCCTGCATTTGATGCCTGTAATCCTCCACTATGATCGCTGTTCATCGCAACACTTACAGCCATTTGCTCTTTATAACTTTTTCCGTTTATTCTTTTATAAGCTATGTGTTGTGGGTATATGTTTGCCCATGTCCAGGATGAAGGGGTGGAAACAGCTGCATATCTGGGGTCAACATCACGCATTGTAAAGAAATCTTTTATTTCATTATAAAATTCATACTCTTTTGAGAAAGATGCACTTCCCATGACCATAGGTTTCCCTTCATATAAAAACCAAGTATCCTTGTAAAGTCCGTCGCGATAATATCGAGAGTAAAGTGTTTCAAGTTGTATTCTTCTGTTTATTGACCCTCCGAAGCTTAAAACAAAAGAGATTTTAGGAACATTGACACCGTCATCATATGCTTGCTGGAATGTCTTGAATATAGCATCAAGGCTATTGTCAAAAAGCGTGGAGTTGTTGGTACAGTCAAAAAATATAACATCAACCCCCGCATCAGCCAGGACTTCCGCATGACGGCGTAAAACCCATGTGTCGGTTGTAAGATAATGTCCGTAAATCGGTTCGTGCCAAGAATGATTCATATATTCCCAGCTCCAAGCAGGATGTGTAATATCTCGCCACATATTTTCATTATTAAACGCTTCTATAATTGTTGTATTACTTACACCGAGCTCGTTTTCACGCCAGCCGGATTCATGCCAATTCCAGTAAAACATCCCAACATATTTATCTTTTTTAGCGCCTGTTTGATCATATGTTGAAATTGTTCGTCCAAGATTATCCGTCGCAACCCATGTTGATGATGTCGCTTTCTCGATAGTTGGGGTTTCTTGTTCTGCAACTGACGGTATAATTGAGAGAGAAAAGACCAGTAAAAGTATAAAGCATATTAGGAATATAAATTTATTTTTCATTATTTAACCTCCTCAAATGCAATACCCAAAGAAGTGGCAAGAGTTTCGGCATATGAACCTTTTACGCCTTTAATAAGAGCCAAACTCTTACATTCTTTAAAGGCCGTTGAGTCACTACCTGTAACACTTGAAGGGATTGTAATTTCTGTGATTGAAGAATAAGCAAACGCTTCTTTGTCTATATAAGTTATGCCTGTAGGAACAACTACAGATGAAAGGGCGGTACAGTAGTAATACATTCTGTATTCAATATTTGTAATATTGTTTGTAAATACCGGATTTTTCAGAGCGTAACAGCCGCTGAAGGCATCCCATGCTCTAAGGTCAACAGTAGAGGGAATGTCAATGTTTTCGAGTTTTGTACAACAGTTAAATGCACGCATATCAATTGTTGTCACACTTGCAGGAATATTTATACTTATCAGGTTTAAACAACCTGCAAAAGCTTGGGATCCAATATGTGTAACGGTATCTGGGATTATAATTTTTTCAACGTTTGTTTTATAGTAAAAAGCCATTGCTTCAATACGTGTTACCTCATTCGGTATAACCACTTGTCCACCGTTGCCTTTATATTCAATAACAACAACTTCGCTTCCTCTTACCTGCATTTCAAAATCTTTAAATTGGGGCTCTTCAATAAGTTTTTCCTGTTCGGTCTTAGGTGTGAAATACTCTGTTTCTGGGTCATACTCCATAGGCTGATCGTCAAAAAGCGGAAAAATAGGCAGCTTCTCTTTCCCAGCAACACACCTGAAAACTTTCATTGTATCGGAAAGTTCAATTTTCCCACTCTTATCAAGATCTCCTACTTTTACCGTAAAAGTATCAAAGGTGTCTTTGCCTGCAGTAAAACGGAACATCATCATAGCATCAACGAGCTCTATTGATCCACTGTAATCTACATCTCCGTTTTTGGTGAATTTCTTGTCAGCCTCAGGCTGTGGAAATGCGTTTAACGCAAAAACCGTAATTGACGCAATCAAAACTAATATTATTACGGACGTTATTATTTTTTTCATGAAAAAATCCTCCTCTTATTTACTTATAAATTGATATTTAAATCTTCCGCTTGGTGCAACATCTCCGTTGATGTAAAAGTCCATAATATCGCCATCGTTCTGCATATTATCAGACCACTTGAAATTTACGGTATATTCATCACCGGTGATACCTAACATTGTTTTAGGGATTTTAATTTGCAATCTGTTTTTGTTAATATTGTAATAAATTTTGCCTACTATCTCCCAGTTCCAACCTCCGGTTGATCTCTCAAGGGTGGCCATATCTGTGGGGCTTTGGCGGTTTACTATATAATCAAAAGTTTCCCAGTTTTTATCACTGTTGTTTACGTCAATCAAGAGTCTCATCCAAGCATCGTCGCTGCGTGGGGAAAGATTTCCTTTAGTTTCAACCATAAAATAAATATTTTCACTGTCTCGGGCCACTTTTGCTGAAGTTATATCGTTTCTGCCGGTTGTGTTGTAATAATGTAAGTCCCCATAACCATCGCTGTCACGGTTAAAGGTATTTTCTTTATATGCAATATATTCGGGCGAAACATTTGTCCACATATCTTCTTGTGAGCTAATATCGATAACTTTAGGCGGAGAAGATACCGGTGGGATGTCACAACCTTTAAATTTGCGTATATAGTCCACCATTTGATAGTAATAATGATCCTTAAGATATCCTTCAGAAAACTCTATGTCACGGCTTCTTTCATAATTAAACTGATCGCAAAACCAGTTTTCCAAAGGGTATAACTGGTTTTGAAAACGAATAGCGTTCCATTCGTTCCAACCGGTAATAAAAATAAATTCAGGGTCACTCTCTATTGCGTATTCGAATTGGTCGGCAAAATTTGCCCCATAGCAAACAGCTTTGTCATATGTTTCATATTGATTTTTTTTGGGAGACCAATTTCTTGTTACAATAGAACTGTGGTAGTTGCTCATATATGAGTTTCCGTCGTAAATTCCGGAATTGCGAGCTACGCTGACAGACATTTGTTCAGGAGTCTTGACTTTTGTTTCGGGATCTCTCCAATAAGCCATTTTTTGTGGGTAGTGTGATGTCCACGTCCAACCGTTTGGCGAAGTATCATGCATCTGTCTAAAAGAAAAATAATTATATAAATAAGAACTACTCTCAGGAGAAAATGGCCCGATTATTAAAGGTTTTCCTTTATAAATAAACCATAAATCCATATATTTATTTTGTGAAAAAATATTATTATATAAAGTATTCAGTTGTTCATTTTGTGCCACTCCCGACGAATAGCTTAAGAAAAAAGATATTTTAGGCACATCAACACCATCATCATATGCCTTTTGAAAAACCTTGAAAACATTTTCATATTCAAATAAAAAGTCACTGTTTGTACAGTCAAAGAATATAACATCTACACCCACATCAGCTAATACTTCTGCCTGTCTACGTGTTACCCATTGGTCAGCATTTTTGTAGTAGCCATATAGAGGTTTGTCCCAGAAATGAACCGCAAACTGCGGCCCCCAGGCTGGGTGAGTGATATCTTTTACTACATCGGTTGAAAAAGTATTTGTTATTAATGTATTGTTGTATGGCGTTTCCGTACCAAGATAATCGTGCCAATTCCAAAAAAACAGCCCTACATACCTGTTATCTCTTATTCCAGATGTTTGTTCGTATCCTGCAATACTACGGCCAAGGCTGTCTGTAGCTACCCAGGTTGAAGAGGTTGCTGATTCTACAGTATATCTTATATTCGCGGATAAGGGTAATAACCCTAAACAAAAAGGTGTTGTTAATATAAGTACAAATAAAACAAAAAACCTGGTTTTCATAGTGGCCTCCTAATTACTCATGAATTGATATTTAAATCTACCGCTTGGTGCAACGTCCCCGTTGATGTAAAAATCCATGATATCGCCGTCGTTTTGCATATTATCGGACCATTTAAAATTAATAGTATATTCATCCCCTGTGATTCCCAACATTGCTTTTGGGATTTTTATCTGTAACCTGTTTTCGTTAATATTGTAATAAACTTGACCTATGGTTTCCCAGTTCCATCCTCCTGTTGATCGTTCAAGTGTGGCCATATCTGTGGGACTTCGGCGGTTTACTATATAATCAAAAGTCTCCCAGTTTTTATCACCGTTGTTTACGTCAATCAAAAGCCTCATCCAAGCCTCGTCGCTGCGGGGAGAAAGATTTTCTTTTGTCTCAACCATAAAATAAATATTTTCGCTGTCTCGGGCTACTTTTGCTGAAGTTATATCGTTTCTGCCGGTTGCGTTGTAATAATGTAAGTCCCCATAACCGTTGTTGTCACGGTTGAAGGTATTGCCCTTATACGCTATATATTCAGGTGAAACACTTGCCCACATATCTTCTGTTGAATTTATATCAATTACCTTTGGCTCAGATGCTACAGGGGTTTCGGCACAGCCTTTAAATTTTCGTATATAATCTACCATTTGATAATAATAGCTGTCTTTTAAGTTAGTTTTTGAAAATTCTATATCTCTGCTGAACTCTGCGGAAAACTGATCTGCAAATCCATTTAAAGTCCCTTGCCATTCAGCAAACCTCATGGCAATTCGCTCGTTCCAGCCTGTTATAAAAATAAATTCAGGATCCTGAGCTATTGCATATTCAAACTGTTCAGAAAAATGTGCACCATATTCTACGGCATTAATACGAGTGTCATAACCATTCTGAACGGTATAAGTTCTCCCGTTAACAACAGAGCTTCCCGCGTTTGAAGACGAAAGATTTCCATTGTGATCGCAGTTCATTGCAACACTAACAGACATTTGCTCTTTAATTGTTTTCTTGTCTTTTCTTATGTAAGCCATGTGTTGAGGATATAGATTTGACCATGTCCAGTCATTAATGCCTGTATTATTTATATATCTCGGGTCAATACTTCGCATTGTAAAAAAATCTTTAATCTCGTTGTAATATTCATAATTTTTTGTAAATGTTGTAGTCCCCATTACCATTGGCTTGCCCTCATATATAAACCAGGTATCTTTGTAAAGACCGTCTCGGTAATAACGAGAATAAAGCATTTCAAGCTGTTCTCTCCTGTAATCCGAAGACCCAAAACTGAGGACAAATGATATTTTAGGCACTTTAACTCCGTCATCGTAGGCTTGCTGAAACGTTTTAAACAGTGCATCTAAGCTTTTATCAAAAAGGTGTGTAGCATTTGTGCAGTCGAGAAAAATAACATCTACTCCTGCATCAGCCAAAGCTTCTGCATGACGTCTTAAAACCCAAGTGTCATCAGAAAGATAATAGCCATAAACAGGCTCATGCCACGAATGGTTCATTAGTTCCCAGCTCCAGGCAGGATGAGTTGTATCTGTCCACATTGTTTCATTATTAAACGCTGTTATAATGTCATTGTTATTTACAGCTATCTCACCATTACGCCAACCGGGCTCGTGCCAGTTCCAGTAAAATAAGCCAACAAATTTATCTTTTTTTGCTCCCGCTTCTGAAATTGTTGCAACTGATCTGTCTAACCCGTCTGTCGCCACCCATGTAGATGGTTCTGCCGTTTCTATTGAAAATATCTCGTTTGCCGAAGATACGGAGGAAAAACAAAAAAATGAACTGATTACTACGCATAATAATCCCAAAGCAATTTTTTTCATATGGCACCTCTGTAATCAAAATCAGTTAATTGAATTATAACATAAACATATACAATAATCAATGAAAAAAATATGGCATATCGTTTATGTGATATACCATATGTGTACATATGTTGTTTTATCCTATGCTTTTTGCGAAAGAACCGAGTCCTTCTTCAAAATTAACGCCATAACCCTGTGCATTCGAATCATTTTTCGTTCGAATTATACTTTCTTCAGTAAAATCAACTGCAATCTGTAGAGATTTTTTTATATCATTATTTTTTAAATACGCGCCAAGAAAAGCCGACGCAAAAACATCCCCTGTTCCGTGAAAAAATCCAGGGATTTTATCTGAAAAACAATATCCTATTTTTCCGCTATCAAAGTATGCTGCACCTAATGTTTTATTATCAAAATAAACACCGGTTAATATTATTTTTTTAGGGCCTAGCTTTGATAATTTTTCAAGCATTCCTTCTATATACAGTTTATCAAAAGGGCCTACTTTATAGTCAGATTCAGTTAAAAGGGCTGCTTCTGTTATATTGGGGCAGATCATGTCAGCCTGTGCACAAAGACGTTTCATTTCCTGGGGGAAATTTTGTGTGAAAGCTGTGTAAAGTTTTCCATTGTCTCCCATTACAGGATCTATAAAAACAAATGTTTCTTTAGTTTTCAGCTTTTCAATCATTTGACAAACGATATCTATTTGTCTGAAAGAACCTAAATAACCTGTATAAAACGCATCATATTCTAAGTTAAGCGTTTGCCAATGATTCATTATTGGCAATAAGTCATCTGTAAGATCACGAAACGTGAATCCGGTGAACCCTCCCGTGTGTGTAGATAAAACGGCAGTCGGTACTGCTAAAACTTCATGTCCGGCAGCGGAAAGAACAGGTAACGCTACTGTTAGTGAGCATTTTCCTAAGCATGATATATCATGAATCGCTACTATTCTTTTTTGTTTATTCATAAAATAATTCCCCCACCTAAAAGTGTTTTATCGTCGTAAAAAACAACAGACTGCCCCGGTGTTACAGCTCGCTGAGGTTCGTCAAATTCAACTGTAATAAAATCACCATTAACAGTAATTGTTGCAGGTGTCTGCCTTTGTTTGTATCGGGTTTTTGCGCTTACTCTTAGAGGGTCTTGAGGAATTTTTCCCGAAATGAAGTTATAATCAGTTGCTATAAGTTTTGTTTTAAATAGATCTTCGTTGTCGCCCAGAACTATATCATTTGTTTGTGAATTTTTAGAAATGACATAACGTCTTTTGCCGAAACCGAATCCTAGACCGTTACGTTGTCCTATTGTATACTTTATTATGCCTTCATGTTTGCCTATTATGTTTCCGCTCATATCTACAAAATTACCGCAGGGAGGAATGAAATCGGTAACATTTTTTATAAATGATGCATAATTACCATCCGGAACAAAGCATATATCCTGGCTGTCCGGCTTATTTGCGGTTATCAGTCCGTTGTCTTCTGCAATTTGACGAATTTGAGGTTTTGACAGTGTTGCAAGTGGGAAAAGTGTATGGGAAAGTAATTTTTGGGTCATATTATATAAGACATAACTTTGGTCTTTTTCTTCATTATCGGCTTTTTGTACAAAGTATTCCCCGTTTTTTTCTTCTATTTTTGCATAGTGGCCTGTAGCTATAAAGTCAAATCCGTCTTTTTCAGCTTGTTCTGCCATTGCACCGAATTTTATAAGCTTATTACAAGTAACACAAGGGTTAGGCGTTTTTCCTGCTATGTACGCAGAAGTAAACTCTTTAATAACTGTTCTTTCAAATAGCTCTGAAAAATCAATGGTTTTATGCAAAATCCCCATTTTATCGCAAACCGCTTTAGCATCAGAAGCGCTGTTTTTGTAAAGGGTAAGCGTTACTCCGCATACGTCATAGCCTTGCTCTTTTAATAAAAGTGCACATACTGAACTGTCCACTCCTCCGCTCATCCCGACGAGAACTTTTTTCATCCTTTAGCTCCTTGTAAACATTATATTTTCATTATATATTATACCACAAAAAAAGTCAACGAAAAACACTTGACATTTTTGGCAATATCTGTTATACTGATCACATACAAGGGAGTAGTTAGCACTATTTGTGCAGGGGCGTCAACATCATGGCCGTTTCCAGGCCTGGCGCATCTTAGGTGTTATGCTGATAACGAGACTTGGTGTGTCCGAAAGGGTCATACCCGGTCTTTTTTTTATTATACAGAAAGGTTGGTTTGCATTGAAGTTTTATACTGATAGTGTGGAAGAGGTCTTTAATGAGGTTAAAAGTTCTCAGGAGGGCTTATCTGTTTCAGAGTCTGAGAAAAGGCTTGCAGAACATGGAAAAAATAAACTTGCCGAGGGTAAGAAAACACCTTGGATTATACGGTTTTTAAGTCAACTTAAAGACCCGATGATTATAATCCTTATAGTTGCAGCGTTTTTATCCGTGGCAGTCAGCGGTTTTACAGATTACATTGATGCAATAATTATTTTAATTGTTGTTCTTATCAACGCTATTTTAGGTGTTTTACAAGAAAGTAAAGCAGAAAAAGCAATAGAGGCTTTACAAAAAATGTCGGCGGCAACTTCAAAGGTTTTGCGTGACGGTAACGTTCATGTTATAAAAAGCGAAGATCTTGTTGTCGGAGATGTTGTTTTACTTGAAGCCGGAGATGCAGTTCCTGCAGATGGCAGAATTATCGAAAGTGCAAGTTTGAAGATTGAAGAAGCTGCTTTGACCGGAGAAAGCGTTCCTGTTACAAAAGATGTGTCTGTAATAGGTGAAAAAGACGGAAAAGCCGTTCCTTTAGGCGACAGAAAAAACATGGTGTATATGGGCAGCACCGTTGTTTACGGGCGCGGAAAAGCAATTATTACTTCAACTGGTATGGGTACTGAGATGGGTAAAATTGCAGATGCTCTTGCAAAAGCCGAAGATGGGCAAACTCCACTTCAGAAAAAGCTTACACAGTTAAGTAAAGTGCTTACAGTTCTTGTATTGGGTATAAGCGTATTTATTTTTGCTTTTTCTCTTATTAAGAGCGGAAGCCTTGAAATTAAAAACATTCTCGATACATTTATGGTTGCTGTAAGCCTTGCAGTTGCAGCTATTCCGGAAGGCCTTGCTGCTGTTGTTACAATAGTTTTATCAATAGGCGTTACCAATATGTCAAAGCGAAACGCTATTATACGTAAGCTGACTGCTGTTGAAACTCTCGGTTGTGCACAAATAATATGCAGCGATAAAACCGGTACGTTAACACAGAACAAAATGACTGTTGTAGAGCATTTTTCAAATAATCAGGATCTTTTAGCTACCGCAATGGCTCTTTGCAATGATGCTGAATTAGATGAAAATTATGAGGCAACCGGTGAACCGACGGAATGTGCACTCGTAAATTATGCTTATAGTTTGGAGCTTAATAAAAACGACCTTAAAACAAAGATTGTGCGCATAGGTGAAGCTCCGTTTGACAGCGGTCGTAAAATGATGAGCACCGTTCATGAAAAAGACGGTAAATATATTCAGTTTACAAAAGGTGCTCCGGATGTGCTGTTAGGTTTATGCACAAAATATATAGATGAAAAAGGTGCAATTGTTGCCCTTGATGATACAATACGAGAAAAGATTGTTGCACATAACAAAGCAATGGCACACAAAGCTTTACGTGTTTTAGCTGCGGCAACACGTGAAATTGAATCTATTCCTTCTTCATATGAACCAACTGATCTTGAGCACGACTTGACGTTTATCGGTCTTACTGGCATGATTGATCCCATAAGACCTGAGGTTTCTGCTGCAATTGAAGAATGTAAGTCAGCCGGAATACGGGCAGTAATGATAACAGGCGATCACCGTGATACAGCAGTAGCAATTGCAACTGAACTCGGAATTATAACTGATGAAAGCCAGGCTATAACCGGTGCCCAGCTTGACGAAATCTCTGACGAGGAGCTTGAAACAGAAATAGAAAACTTCGGTGTATATGCGCGAGTCCAACCCGAACACAAGGTCCGTATTGTTAATGCATGGCGTAAAAAAGGCTATGTAACTGCTATGACCGGCGACGGTGTAAACGATGCACCGTCTATAAAAAGTGCAGATATAGGCGTCGGAATGGGCATAACAGGTACGGACGTTACCAAAAATGTTGCCGATATGGTTTTGGCAGACGATAACTTTGCGACAATTGTAGGGGCTGTAGGCGAAGGTCGTCGTATATATGATAATATACGTAAGGCAATTCAGTTTTTGCTTGCTTCTAATATGAGCGAAGTGTTAAGTATATTCTTTGCAACTCTTTTAGGCTTTACCATTCTTAAACCTGTTCACCTACTTTGGATTAACCTTATAACAGACTGTTTTCCGGCCCTTGCCCTCGGTATGGAAAAAGGCGAACCCGATTTAATGAATCGCCCGCCTCGTAAATCTACTGACGGTATTTTTGCGGGAGGTGTTGGTTTTGACATTGCATATCAAGGCTTTTTAGTTACTATTCTTACTATAGCAGCGTATTTAATAGGCCATTTTATGGAATCCGGATACTGGGAATTTGTAGATAGCCCTGACGGTATGACAATGGCGTTTTTAACATTAAGTATGGCCGAGATATTCCATAGCTTTAATATGCGTAGCCAACGCGGAAGCGTTTTCAGCCTTAAAGGTCAAAATAAATATCTTTGGGGTGCCGGTATTTTAAGCCTTTTACTAACAACCGCAGTTATCTATGTACCGTTCCTTAAAAATGCTTTTGGTTTTGAGCCTATAAGCCTTGAAGAATACGGTGTTGCACTGCTTCTTGCATTTAGTATTATTCCGCTTGTTGAAATAGTTAAGTTGGTACGCAGAGCAATTGATAAAAGAAAAGCAAAAAAAGTAAAATAAGTAAAATAAGTTTCAAGGCACCGCAGATTATCTGCGGTGCCTTGATTTTCATTATACAAAATAAGTTAAGGTTTAAAAGTTAGTATTTGCTAATTAGAAAACGTGGGAAATAAGTCTGTTTAATTTACGTCGTCCCCATATTGATTAATATAATCCTGCACTGTTTCTACTGCATTGTAAAAAGATAGAGTTGCTTCTTCAATAGCAATCATTGCATAATCAATTGTAAATTCTGCATAGTCTATTATAAGCTTAGCCTCTTCTCTTTCCCTCTTTTTAAGGTTGCGGTTCTTAACGCAGCCTATATTTGTTTTTATTTTATCAAAGCTCTTGTTAGCATTAAAAAGCTTTAAATAAAATTTAGGTTTATCCTTGCCAAGCTTTAAAAATAAATTTTTCTGCATGCGTTTTATTTCTGACGTCGCGTCAGAAATAACATCAGTCGCATCTTTTCTGTAATTGAATTTTTGGTTCTCCATTTTTTTCTGAAATATATTATATTTTTTACCTAAAATATCAATTCTATCATTTAATGTAATCATAAGATTACCTCTTATCAGGAAGCTTTAGAAAGAGATGCTTCTTTTTTTATTTTAATTTTACCACATATAAGCGTTAAAACAGTAAATACGATCAATATAGCAATTAAAACAAGAGAATTTGACAAAGCATAGGTTGGTTCCGTGCCACTGATTGCTTCTTTCAAAAGGCCTACTGAATATGTCATAGGCATAAACGGATAAAGAAGATTAAAGAATTTGGGAACAGTTTCCATCGGGAATGTTCCTCCGCAGGAAGTAAGTTGAAGAATAAGAAGAGCAATGGCCAAGAATTTTCCAATATCTTTAAAAAATACGATAAAGAACTGAACAATTGCAATATACACCATTGAAGAAAGACAAATTGCAAAGCAATAAAGGGCCATATGTTTTATTTCAAGCCCAAGGCCAAATTTTAATACTACACCTAAAACAGCAGCTTGTATAATGCCGATAATCAGGTATGAAAAGCAGCGTAAAACTTGGCGATCTGAGTTTTTGGATAAAAGATCAAACTTATTATCACCATCAAGGTAAATACCGAAGAATATTATTATAGCACCTACCCATAATGACAAACATAAAAAGTAAGGGGCAAAAGCTGTTCCGTAATTAGAAACAGGATTTATAGCGCCTTCATTTATTTTCACAGGTTCTTTTGAATAATCTGAAAGACCGGTAAGCGCGTTTAATTGTTGTTTGGTATCGGTAACAGTATCTCCGACTTTGTTCTGAGCGGTGTCTATACCGTTGTTAAGGTTTTCTAACCCTCCGGAAAGCTGATTAGCTCCCTCATCTACTTTTTCGGCTCCGTTAGCAAGTTGGCTTGTTGCAGACTTGATTTTTGCAGTAGCACTGTTCAGGTTTTTCAATCCGGATTCCAGACTTGAAGTCCCCTCAAATACTTGCGCTACCCCGCTTTGCGCTTCCAGAAGTCCGTCTTTAAGTTGAGTTATTCCAGCTTTCAAAACCGGAATATCAGCCGTTGCATCCGAAAGCATTTTAATGCCGGCAGATAATTGCACAGAGGCAGTTTTTATCTGAGTGGTATATGTTTTAAGCGAGGATATGTTTTGAGCGTTTTTAGGGTCTGAAGCATTTGTTATAAAAGTTCTGAATGCTTCATCTTGCATAAGCTCCGGGTGTGTCGAAACATAAGATGATAAAAACATTGTTGTTGTCTCTACAGAATCGATAAGAGTTGAAACACCGTTTGTATAAGCTGTTATTCCATTGTTAAACTCGTTTGCTTTTTGGGCGAGTAAGTTTGCATTCTGTCTTAGTTCATCTATGTTTGATGTGGAATCGTCAAGCTTTGTTGCCCCGTCTGCGAGGGTGTTTATTCCTTTTTGAAGTTTATCTGCTCCTGCAAGTAGAGATGTGACTCCTGTACCTGCTGTATTAACACCTTTTGAATAATCTGACATATTGTTATTTAAAGAATTTAAACCGTTATCAAGCTTTGATGTTCCGTCAGACAGGCTTCCTGCTCCGTCTTTTAGCTGGATCGTGCCTTCAGACAGCTGTGAAAGACCTTTTGTAAACTCTGAAATTTTATCAGGAGTTGATTGTAATTTATTGCAAAGCTCCGCAATTATTTCTGAATTAACTTTTGATTTAAGTGTACTTTCAATCTGCAGAACAGCTTTGCTTAAAATCTGCGCAGCAAGATAATTGCGTTTTTCATTTGCTTTATAGTCTATTTGTGCAATTTGCTTATCCGTGGTTGATGCGCTTGCAATACATTCTGAAAAATTCTCCGGTACAACAAGCGAGGCATAATATTTTGTTGATTCAACGCCGTTTTTTGCATCATCCTCATCAGTAAATATAAATTTTAAAGAACCGTTTTCTTTAAGCTGATCGCACAGCTCCTCACCAAGGTTGCGCGTACTGTCGTTGATTTGTGCTCCGCTGTCAAGGTTGACAACTGCAACTGGTAAATCTTCGAGCTTTGAGTATGGATCCCAAAACGCTCCTAGGTAAAAATAGCTGTACATCAATGGAATGATTATTACTCCTATAATTGTGCAGGCTCTAATGATTTTTTTAGTTTTTGTTTTCATATTATCGCTCCTTTTCAATTCGATAATATTATAATTGTTTTGCAGAAAAAAGCCATATACAAAAAAAGCTCAGTGTCAAAAAATTAGACACCGAGCCGTTATTGTATAGTTTTTAAAGAAATTTTTCTATGTCGCCGTCGAGGATTTTAAAAATTTTTTCGGTTATTGTATTTAGATCATCTTTCATTCCGGAGCTTATCCAGTCAAGAGCAACTCCTACAATCCCGTATGATAAAAAACGGCAGATGAATTTTCGGTCGCTTTGGGTGATACGCTTTTGACTGTCTATGTCATCAACAACGGAGATCATATAATGTTCCATTGTATTATACAGGTATTGCTCAAGAGAGTCCCGCCCTATTGACCGATATGTGTTTTTAATAAAATCCTTGTTGTCTATCAAATAGCAAAAGACAGAGCTTAAACATTCTTTCCAATTTTCACTATTGATTTTATGATGCAGCACGCTTTCTGCTTCTTTTTGGAAAATCCAATCAAGTAAATCATAGATATCTTGAAAATGGTAATAGAATGTCTGTCTGTTAACTCCGCAATCGTTGACAATATCAATAACAGTTATATTATCCAACGTTTTTTTTGATAGAATTTTTTTAAGAGATTCACCTAATGCTTTTTTTGTGAGCTGTTGCATAATCCACCCGGTTTATTTATTAAAATTTGATATTCGTAATTCAGAATACTCATGACTACATCCGAATAATACTTACCTTCAATATAAGCATTTTCACGTAAAACTCCGTCTTTTTTAAAGCCACATTTTTCATAACACCTTATGGCTCTGTTATTATAATTCAAAACTTTCAAGTCTATCCTATGCCACTTTATTGTTTCAAATCCATACTTTAATAATAACATAGTAACTTCCGTTCCTATACCTTGGGAATGAAAAGTCGGGTCAAAAATACCGATGCGGTATGTCGCAGAATTATCTGTAGATGAAATATGATGAAACCCGGCAGTTCCTATGCAGTGGCCGTCTTTTTCAACAATCCAGGAATGTTCTTCATCTTTTTTACTGATGAACCAGTTTTCCCATTGTGACCTGTCTGGAAATTCCGGAGCGGATAGTGATTCACCACCACACATATGTACAAACTCATGATGCCTACCTATTTTAAATCGGTCATCAATATCACTTTCTTTGATTTTACGTAAAATTATTTGTTTGCCTATGATTGTGGGTATTTCTGACATGTCGAAACCTCTTTTATTTATTAGGGAAAGAGATAATTCTTCTAACTGTATGGTTGTTTCATTAAGAGTATTCTAAAAAAGCCCAACAATCTCCCCGTTTTCATCCAGGTCAATTTGTTCAGCAGCCGGAACTTTAGGTAGCCCGGGCATTGTTAAAATGTCCCCTAAATAAGCAACTACAAATCCTGCGCCGGTGCAAGGTTTGAAATCTTTTACTGTAACGCGGAAATTTTGCGGACGGCCGAGCTTTTTAGGGTCGTCTGAAAGAGAGTATTGTGTTTTAGCTATGCAAACGGGGGTTTTATCAAATCCGATAGCTTCAATCTTTTTAAGAGACTGTTCTGCTGCAGGTGTATAATCAACACCGTCTGCACCATATATTTTTGTAGCAATAGCATTAATTTTATTTTTAATTGTATCTTTTTCATCATAGCAGAAGTTTATATTAGCCGGTTTTTCACATGCTTTTAAAACTTCTTCGGCAAGCGCTACTGTTCCTTCGCCGCCGTTTGCATGTGCGTGTGAATATGCCACAGGTACACCGAGCCTCTTGCATGCCTGCTCAATAAGCTTCTTTTCCGCATCTGTATCTGTTGCAAAAACATTTATTGCAACAACTACGGGTATATTATAGCTTTGCATATTCTCAATGTGTTTTTCAAGGTTTACAAGGCCTTTTTCAAGGGCTTCAAGATTTTCTATGCTGCTGTTTTTTACATCTGCTCCACCGTTATATTTAAGTGCTCGAACCGTTGCAACTAAAACAATACATGACGGTGAAACTCCCATACGGCGGCATTTTATATCAAGGAATTTTTCAGCACCCAAGTCAGAGCCGAAGCCTGCTTCTGTTACACAATAATCAAAGTGCGAAAGTGCCAGCTGCGTAGCTCTTACAGAGTTGCAACCATGGGCGATATTTGCGAAAGGACCACCGTGAATAAAACAGGGTGAATGCTCTAATGTTTGAACAAGGTTAGGCTCAAGAGCATCTTTTAAAAGTGCTGCCATTGCACCGTTTGCTTTAATATCACGTGCAAAAACAGGGGTATCGTCATGACGAAAAGCAATTAAAATATTCCCCAAGCGTTCACGTAAATCTTGAAGATCGGAAGCCAGACATAATATAGCCATAATTTCAGACGCAACGGTAATTGTAAATCCGTCCTGGCGAACAATCCCGTCAGCGGGGTTACCCATACCGACAACTACATTTCTAAGAGCTCTGTCGTTTATATCAAGCACACGTTTAAATATAATTTTCTTTGGATTAATATTTTGCTCGTTTCCCTGATGAAGATGATTGTCTATCATTGCGGAGAGTAAATTATTAGCTGCTGTTATTGCGTGCAAATCTCCTGTGAAGTGTAAGTTAATGTCGTCCATAGGAACAACTTGAGAATATCCTCCACCGGCCGCCCCGCCCTTAACACCGAAAACAGGACCTAAAGACGGTTCTCTCAAAGCGATTGCAGAACTTTTTTGCATTAAGTGAAGTGCTTGCCCCAGTCCGACTGTTGTGGTTGTTTTGCCTTCTCCTGCAGGAGTGGGATTTATTGCCGTAACAAGAATAAGCTTGCCTTGTTTACCTGTTTTTTTTCTTAATGCATCTTCGCTTATTTTAGCTTTATATTTGCCGTAAAAAACGATATCATCTTCGTCAAATCCTGCTTGTTTTGCTATTTCTGATATGGGTTTCATTACGTTGTTTTTTGCAATTTCAATGTCAGAAGGAATTTTCATCATATATCTCCGCCCCTATATTTTAATTGTGTATAATATTATACCATATTGCATATGCCACATTCAAGTGTTTTCACAAGTTTTTTAAAATAATACTTGACGTTACCTGTTTTATTTTTTTAATAAAAACAGTTGCTTTTTTTACAATTTTATAGTATAATATACAATAATAAGGTAACTAGTGTAAGGAGATGTTTGGGTTGCAGTTTTCATTTTCCGGCGGAATTCATCCGGATTACAACAAAGAAAGCACGTTTGCCAGCCCTGTTGTAGAGATGGCACCGCCTTCGGAGATTGTTATACCTCTTTCTCAGCACATTGGCACCCCATGTAAAACCCTTGTAAGCGTGGGAGATTATGTCCGCGTTGGTGAAAAAATAGCAGACAGTGACGAAGCTGTTTCATGCCCTGTGCATGCTACTGTTTCCGGGACAGTTAAAGCCGTTGAACCGCGCTGGCATCCTTCAGGGTCAAAAGTTATGTCTATTGTTATAAAAAATGATTTTGAAGATGAAGTTGCACCGGGATGTGCAGCGGTTACCGATGATATTGAAAACTTGTCTCCGGATCAGATAATTTCAATAGCCCGTGAAGCTGGAATTGTAGGAATGGGCGGAGCTGCATTCCCTTTATATGTAAAACTTAAAACTGCCATTGAAAAAAATATAGACACTATAATTATAAACGGGGCAGAATGTGAGCCGTACATAACCGCAGACCATCGGGCAATGGTTGAGTATCCACGTAAAATAGTGGAGGGCGTTAAACTGATAATGCAGTGCCTCGATCGTAAAACGGCTGTGATAGCAATTGAAGAAAATAAGCCGGATGCAATCGCCACTATGAAAATCACAACTGAAGATACAGGTATTCAAGTAGTACCGCTTCAAACAAAATATCCTCAAGGCGGCGAAAAACAGCTTATAAAGGCCGTTACCGGGCGTGAAATTCCTCCCGGAAGACTGCCTATGGATATAGGATGCGGCGTTTTTAATGTTGATACGTGCGCATCTCTTTGCCGTGCAGTAAAAAAAGGGCAACCGCTTATAAAACGAATAGTTACTGTTTCGGGTTCTGCCGTTGTAACTCCAAAAAATCTTCTTGTCCGTGTAGGTACTAAATACAAAGATGTTTTTGACTTTTGCGGTGATTTTTACGAAGATCCTTATAAAATCATCTGCGGCGGGCCAATGATGGGGATAGCACAACATTCCCTTGAAACACCCATTATAAAAAGCACCTCTGCACTCCTTGCGTTTTGTTCTGATGAGGAAAGCTTTGAATCTGAATCTGTTTGTATACGCTGCGGGCGTTGTATCAGAGCATGCCCTATGCGGCTTATGCCCAGTTATATAAATCTTTATGCGTCTGCGGGAGAGTTTAACGAGTGCAAGAAATTAAATGTACAAGATTGCATTGAATGCGGATGCTGTTCATATGTATGCCCGGCAAAGCTTTATCTTGTGCAAAATATGCGTATGGTAAAAGAAAAACTCAGGAGGGAAGGTTGAGCGCTGTGCATAAACGGCTTTTAGTCAGTTCTTCTCCTCATTATCGTGCGCGGGAGAGCACAAGGACGGTAATGTTGGATGTTATCATAGCAATGATACCTATTCTCGCGGTTTCTGTAATATATTTTGGCTGGCGCGCATTAACCCTCACTCTTGTTACAGTGGCCTCTTGTGTGGCCTTTGAAACGCTGTATAACTTTATAAGACGTAAGAATAATACCGCAACCGATCTTTCTTGTATCGTTACAGGTATGCTACTGGCTTTTAACCTACCTGTTACTGCTCCTTACTGGATTGCAGTAGTCGGTTCGGCTTTTGCGATAATTGTTGTTAAAATGCTTTTCGGTGGGCTTGGTAAAAACTTTGCAAACCCTGCTCTTGCAGCACGAGCTTTTTTGTTTGCTTGGCCAATGCTTATGACCACTTTTGTACGGCCTTTGGTAGGTAATCAACTTTCTGTTTTTTCAGATCCTCTTTTTACAAACGGAGTTACAACCAATACGGTTGATGCAATAACAACGGCTACTCCGTTAAAATCACTTAAAGCAGGGGTTATGCCTACACAAAGTATTCTTGATATGTTTATGGGTAATACAGGAGGGTGTATCGGGGAAACTTGTGCCGCCGTTATAATTCTCGGCGGATTATATTTGTTGTTTAGACGCGTTATAACATGGCATATTCCGGTTGCTTATTTAGGCACGGTTGCAATCATAACTTTATTTTTCCCTCTTACCGGTGAATTCTTCGATTATGAGTTTATGTTGGCAGAGCTTTTCAGCGGAGGGCTTATGCTGGCAGCGTTTTTTATGGCCACAGACTATTCCACATGCCCTATGACTTCAAAAGGGATGCTTATATTCGGAGTGGGATGTGGTGCATTAACTGTGTTTTTACGTTATTTCAGCAGTTACAACGAAGGTGTAAGTTATGCTATTTTATTAATGAACGTATTTGCCTTTTCACTTGATAAAGTTACAAAACCTCGTCGTTTTGGGATAGGAGGCAAGAAATACGATGTTGAAAAAAAATAACTCTGATACCCGTGAAGAAAAAATAGTTTTTGATAAAAAAGAAATTGTAGCTGTAGTTTTAAAGCTTACTTCAATTGTTGCTGCTGTTGTTTTAATGCTTGCAGTTGTAAATATGTTTACAAAAGATAAAATATTGCAAAATGATCACCTAAAAACCGCGTCCGCGTTAAACAGACTTTTCCCCGGCAAAGAATATGAGCAGATTGAAATTTCCGATGTAGAAAGTGAAGAAAATATTAATGCTATCTATGTAATGAAAGAAAGCGGTAAAAACGTAGGTTGTTGCGTAGAAGTCCTCACAAGCGGGTTCAGTTCCGAAAAAATACATTTAATGGTTGGTGTTGCTGCGGCTGAATATTCAGTTGTGGGGATTGAGATAATTTCAAGCTCTGAAACGCCTGGGATAGGAGCTGCAGTTCTTGCAAAAAACGGTGAATATTTAAGAAAATTTGAAAACACATCTAAACTGTCGATTCCCGACATTGACACCATCAGTGGTGCTACCATAACTTCCAAAGCTGTGAAATCAGCGGTTCTTCAAGCGGTCAACGCTTCTGCAGCTGTGTTGGGAGGTGCCGGAAATGGCTAAAAAACAAGAGTACAGAAATATTCTAAAAGATGGGATTCTTTCAAATAACCCTACATTTGTCCAGCTTTTGGGAATGTGTCCAACTTTAGCAATAACAACCTCTGTATTAAACGGTATAGGGATGGGGCTTTCAGTTACCTTTGTTCTTATATTCTCAAATTTGTTTATATCTATTTTAAGAAAATATATACCTCAGAAAGTTCGTATTGCGGCATATGTTGTTATTATAGCCGGCTTTGTTACGGTTGTCGACCTTGTTATAAAGGCGTTTGTCCCTGCTCTCTCCACTTCTTTAGGGTTGTTTATTCCTCTTATTGTAGTAAATTGCGTTATACTGGCAAGGGCTGAAAGTTTTGCTTCAAAAAACGCTCCGTTACCTTCTGTGGTTGACGGTTTTGCAAACGGAATGGGCGTTACCTTTGCGCTAACAATAATTTCGGCTATACGTGAATTTATAGGTAACGGAACTCTTTGTGGGTTTCCCGTTACGCCGGACGCTTTTTCCCCTGCTATTATAATGATATTGCCCTCCGGTGGTTTTCTTGTATTAGGTTTTGTTATTGCCGCAGTACAATATATCAGAAAAAAAAGGGGGCATAAAAAGCTGTGAATATTTTTTTACTTGCATTAACAGCTATTTTAATTGAAAACTTTGTTTTTGTTAAGTTTTTAGGTATATGCCCGTTTCTAGGTGTTTCTAAAAAAACATCAACTGCCGTCGGTATGGGCGTGGCTGTTATATTTACAATGACAGTAGCTTCAGCTTTAACATGGCCTGTTTATTACTTTATTCTAAAACCTCTGAACATAACATACCTTAATACAATTGCGTTTATTCTTATTATTGCTGCAATTGTTCAACTTATTGAAATGTATTTGCAAAAGTGTATTCCGGCGTTATATTCAGCATTAGGGATATATTTACCACTTATAACCACCAACTGTGCCGTTTTAGGTGTTGCACTGCTTAATATTACAAAAGATTATAGTTTTATAGAGTCAGTTTTATACGGATTTTTCTCAGGTGTCGGCTTTTTACTTGCGATTTTATTACTTTCTCTTGTTCGTGAAAGAATACGTTTTGCCGATATTCCCGGCCCTTTTCGCGGAATACCGATAGTTTTACTTGCTGCGGCTATACTCAGTATTGCTTTTATGGGATTTCAGGGCTTAAAACTCCCGTTTTAATCTCGGCGGGAATTAAAATAAGGAGAACCGTATGGATTTAATTACTATTTTGATAACGGTTGCTATTATGGCTGTCCTCGGAGGGCTATTCGGGCTTGCTCTTGCATTTGCAGGGAAAGTATTTGAAGTTAAAAAAGATGAACGTATTGAGAAAATTATCGATGCTTTACCGGGTGCAAATTGTGGAGGTTGCGGTTACGTCGGTTGTGAAGAATATGCTAATGCTGTCGTTAATAATAGTGCCGAAATTAATCTTTGCTCAGTTGGCGGGGATGAAACAGTAGATACACTTTCGATAATTATGGGTGTTTACGCAGAAAAAAAACAAAGAATGCATGCTCAGATTTTATGCAGCGGAAACTATGATTGTACGAAGGTAAAGTATGATTATGCAGGGCTTAACGATTGTGTTTCCGTATTAAAACTCGGGAATGGCCCGAAAGAGTGTCCTTACGGATGTATAGGGCTGGGTACATGTGCTCATGTATGTCCGTTTGATGCCATAAAAATAGAAAACGGTGTTGCTCAAGTTGAATATGAAAAATGTCGTGCTTGTGGTATTTGCGTAAATTCCTGCCCACAGAATATTATTAAGATGGTTCCTTTTAATTCTGATGTTAGGGTAGGTTGTTCGTCAAAAGATCGTGGTGTAGTAATTCGTGAATATTGTGATGTGGGCTGTATTGGTTGTGGTATTTGTAAAAAAGTATGTCCGGAAGAAGCTATCGAATTTTCAGATAACATTGCATATATTGATTATTCTAAATGTACAAATTGCGGCATTTGTGTTGAAAAGTGCCCGCGAAATATAATACGTTCGGAAAAAGGACATAACAATCAAGAAGATAATTATATTAACAATGGGGTTATAGGTGAGAACGGTGATATTTAAGGAAAATAAAACAAAGATACGCCGTAAAAGGTCGATAAAGAAATTTTTATTTATAATTTTATGGGTAGTTGTGGGTATTTTATGTTTTGTTCTGGGTTTTTTTTCCGCAACACCCATAATGTCGGTTTTCATATGAGTCGGGCACCTCTTTATGACCTTATATCCGGTATTCCGCAGGGGGTGCGTTTCCATACGCCCGGGCATAAAGGGCGGTTGGGCGGTATCTTTAATGAAATTGCAAAATATGACGTTACAGAACTTCCCACCACTGATGACCTATACTCGCCCACAGGCGCAATATTGCAAGCTGAAATATTGGCTTCGGAATATTTTAATACACAGTTGACATTTTTTTCAGCCGGTGGAGCGACTTTGTGTATTCAAGCTGCCTTAACATTTTTTCGCGGCAAAAAGATTATAGTCGAACGGAATTGTCATGTAAGTGTTTTTAATGCATGTGGACTTTTAAACATTACACCTGTTTTTATTTATAATCAGACTGATGTGTTGCCTTTACCCGTTACCCCTCAACAGGTTGAGGATGCTATAATATATTCTCCCGATGCATGTGCTGTATTTTTAACAAGCCCGAATTATTACGGCCTTTGTGCTGATTTAAAAAAGATAAAAAAAGTATGTGAAAATCATAACGTTAAGCTCATAGTTGATAATTCTCACGGTACACATATGTATGTAACAGATCGTGATAACTGTGCACAAAAAAATTCGGATATTTGTGTTGACTCTGCTCATAAAACTCTTCCTGTTTTAACCGGAGGTGCATTTTTACATATTAATTTTAAGACGGACAGGCTTTCTGTAAAAGAAACAATGAGACTTTTCGGATCTACAAGCCCTTCTTTTTTAATTTTAGCATCGTTGGATTACGCAAGAAATTGGCTTCAAAACGGCGGCGAAGAAGAAATCCGTATAACTGCGGATAAAGTAAAAAGATTAAAAGAAAAAATAAAGTTTACAACAGCTCAAAGTGAACCGTTACGTATTACCGTTATTGACGAAAACGCTGAAAAGATCGCTTCACTTATGCTTGAAACAGGCATAAATTATGAAATGCATACCCCTGTATTTGTTGTTTTACTGTTTTCACCGTTTAATACAGAAGAAGATTTTACAGTAGTTGAGAATTTCTTTAACTCAATAAATATAAAACCTCAAAAACCGGACTTTTGTTATAAAATAGTACAAAGTAATCAAATAGTTCCGTATATTGATGCAATCCTTTCGCCGTATAAAAAAGTTCCAGCAATGCAAGCATTGGGTAAAATCTCAGCACGAAATATTTTACCGTATCCGCCAGGGGTCCCGGTGGTATTGGCGGGTGAAAAAATTTTAAACACAGAGATGATTTCGGGACAAATATATGTTTTGGAGAAAGATGAATGAATCGATTTATATGTATTACTTTAGTTTTATTTACTGTTTTTTTACTCTCTTCTTGTTCCGTTATCAAAGGGGAAGAAATGACTGTTTTTTCAACGGTTTCAAATGCTGAAAAGGTAACAAAAGAAAAAAAACTTGAACCAACAGCTAAAAAGCTTGAAGTTTTTTAGCAAAAAATGAGTATGAAGGTATGCAGTTTGTTCTGCGTAACGATTATATTTCTCTCCAAATTGAAAGTATAGAAATAAGCGATCTTATATCTTGCGGTGCTAAAATTACAGCACAAGATATCGAAATTTTTAGAGAGCACTATGTTGAACTTACAACAACATCCAACAATGTATTTGAGCCTGGATGGTATCCTGATGCATTGATTCCTATTAAATACGACACAAAACCTTTTAATGTGAAAAAAGGAGAAAATCAGGCTTATTGGATTACTGTTCATACAGCAATAGATCAGCCCTCAGGCATATATACAGGGACAGTTACATTGACAATATCCGGAAGAAAGCTAGAAATCCCTGTAAGTGCAACTGTTTGGGATTTTGCTGTGCCTACAGAAAATCATGTACAATCAAGCTATGGTCTTTGGGATATGGGCCACTACAAAGGACAATACGAACAATATTATAATTTCTTTATGAAATACAGGCAGTCACCGCTAGACCTTCCTCCTTATACTGCTTCCTCTGCCGAAGATTATGTTTCATATTTAAAAACATACGCAGATAACGAAGCCGTTCCGTGTTTCAGAATAAATATTGATGTGCGCAAAAATGACAACGGTGATTATTATGTAACTGATAATTCGAAACGGGTTTTACTTCTTATTCGCCAACAGGGTTTTATGGATAAATGCTTTTTATACATAGACGATGAACCCACATATGATAAATATCCGGAAATAATAAAAAAATATAAGGCTATTGGAGCGGTTGCGCCTGATCTTGGAATTGTTTTACCTATAACAACATATATTCCGAACGAATTTATTTCTGACATTAACCGTTTTTGCATTAAGCATACAAATGTAAGCGCTAACCAGATCGATTTCATACATTCAATAGGTAATCATGTTTGGTGGTATAATTGTAACTTCCCGGCGTATCCCTCTCCAACACTGCATATTTCTGATTATCTTTTAAGCTCCCGTGTAATGGCATGGATGCAAAAAGATTATAAACTGGACGGGTTTTTATATTGGGCTGCCACTATTGCATTTAAGTATATAAATGGAATAACCTCAGAGCGCAATATTTGGGTCGATCCTTATATAGATGTTCCCGAAATGCCTGCCGGGGATGGATACCTGGTATATCAAGGCTATGAAAACGATGGCGTGATAAATGAAAATGTGCCTATACCTACCATACGCCTGGAAAGTCTTCGGGATGGATTTGAAGATTATGAATATTTGATTCTTCTGGAAAATAAAATACGAGATTTTGCTGACAAAAATGGGTTTGCTATTAATGTAGACGAAGCTATGCAAAATTATTACGATAGTCTTTATAAAACACCAACATCATATTATACAGACGATTCAAGAATTACAGCTGTTCGTAAAATTCTTGCAGCGGATATAATGAGTAATTTACCATTTTTAGCATATGCGAATACTGTTGACGGTATAGAAAATACTCAACTTCGGAAAATAACAGTTTACAGTTCTGCTCAAACAGTAAATATAAACGGTATAAGTTATGATGTTAAAAACGGATGTGCCGAAACCATTGTTAAAGTTGATGAAACTATTCCAATAAATAAGATAGCGGTCGAAGCTGACGGAGTTAAGCATAAATTAAGTGTTTTTGTCAGGCGTTCGCTCGAATCAGACTTAATTATAGATAGCACAGATTCATCTTTTAATACAAACGGTATTACGGCATCTGAAAATGGATTAACATTTGATTTTTCTCAAAAAAGCCGTTTAAATGTACTTCCTCAATCAATGTTGGTGACTGATTGGGCAGGCAAAACACATATACGAATGACACTTTCAACACCTGACGGATCCGATACTCCCGCAATGGACTTTATAATATATGTAGGTTCTTCAGCGGTGAATGTTCCCCTCGGTTCGTATAAAAACGGAGCAATTGTTGAATTTGAAATCCCATCCAACGTTTTAAATTCTCAGCGTGTAAACAGTATAACAAAAATAGGTTTTTCTTGCAGTAGAGCTGTAAAGCTTACTGTTAAAGACGTGTCAATACTTATAAAGGAATGATTTTTTGAACAAGCTTATAGGAAATGAGCATATTAAAAAAACATTAACTGAAAAAAGCAATGTTCGGTCTTTTATAATCGAAGGGCCTGAGGGTTCCGGCCGGCATACACTTTTAGATATCCTGGTCATGTCAAAAATATGCACTGGTGATCACCGCCCCTGCGGCAAATGCGCGGCATGCAAGCGGTATGAAAGCAAAAACAGCATTGACATAGTTTACCCGGATGTGGAATTGCCAGTAAAGGAATTTCGTGAAATTATAAATACTGCCATTGAATATCCAAGGGAAGAAAAGTGTAAATTTTATATAATTGATAACGCAGACGATATGAAGGTTCACAACCAAAATGCACTTTTGAAAAATCTTGAAGAGCCGTTTGATTTTACCTATTTTATTATAATTTGCAATACAAAAGAAAGTTTATTAAAAACAATCGTATCGCGATGTACTGTTTTAACACTAAAACCTCTTGAAGAGCATGTAATAAAAGATTCTTTGGTAAAAAAATACGGGGAGAAGGGAGAAGAACTACTTGCCCGTGCCGTCCTTGGTTCAAGAGGCTTTTTGGGACGTGCAGAAGAGATTTACTCAGGAAAGAAAAATATTGCAGATGAGCGATATAATGCTTTTATGAATGCTCTTGCGCATGAGAATCTTGCAGAAATGGTATTAGCACTTTCTTTTGATAACAAAAAACGAAATGAATTTAACGACCTTATAGATAATCTGTTAAACGGATTTAAAACAATATTGGTTTGTGCCGGATATAAAAAAGAAATCTCAGGGCTTTCGAATGAAGAACGTTTAATTGTATCATTTGGCGAAAAAAGAATAAAAAACATATATGATGCGTTTATGAAAACAAAGATAGGGATAAAATTTAATGTGAATATGTCTTTATGGAGCGTTTATATAGTTAAGGAGTGTTTGAAAAAAATATGAATATGACAGAAGTAGTAGGAGTTCGTTTTAAAAACGTAGGTAAAATATATTATTTTGACCCTAAAGGGCTTACTCTTGAAAAAGATACCAAAGTTATTGTTGAAACAGTCAGAGGTCTCGAAATGGGTGAGGTTGCAATCCCTAATCGCGAGGTTGAGGAAAACCCGAAATTTATGCCGCTAAGCCCGGTTATCCGTATTGCTGATGAAAAAGATATGATTACAATTGAGAAGAATCACGAAAAAGAAAAAAAAGCTTTTGACATTTGCATGGAAAAAATTAAGAAGCATAAACTTGATATGACTCTTGTCGATGTAGAGTATACCTTTGATAACAGTAAGGTTATTTTCTGTTTTGTAGCCGAAGGTCGTGTCGACTTCAGGGAGCTTGTTAAGGATTTAGCTGCTGCATTTAAAACAAGAATAGAGCTGAGGCAGATAGGTGTCCGAGACGAAACAAAATTAATTGGTGGTCTTGGTATGTGCGGACGAAAGGTTTGCTGTGCGGACTTTTTAAGTGAATTTGTTCCTGTTTCGGTGAAAATGGCGAAAGATCAATCTCTTTCAACTAACCCTCAAAAGATTTCGGGAGCTTGCGGAAAACTCATCTGCTGTTTGAATTTTGAACAGGGACAATATGAGGAAGCGTATAAGAAAATTCCAAGCGTAGGATATATAGTTGAGACTCCGGAAGGCCGTGGAACCGTAGTAGAAAGCAATATTTTTAAAGAAATTGTAAAAGTTCGCCTTGATAAAGATCCTCAGAATATTAAAGTTTTTGAAAGCAACGTTTTAAAAACAATAGGCAAGTCAAAAGTTCATGAGGAAGATGAAGAAATTCCGAAAGAATTACAGGATTAAAAAAAACACTTGAAATTTAATAAATATTGTGATATAATATTCGCAAAAGAAGCTTTATTATTTATAATATAAAACTCAGCTCGTTGCTCATTTGTTATTTGCGAGCAATTGTATTATAAGCGTATATCCTATATATTTCATATACGGCTTATTTATTCTATGTATAATAAGCCCGAAGATCCCTGCCTTAAGCTGGGGAAGGGCACAATTATTATAAATAAAAAGAGTAAAAAGGAGGTTGTTTTAAATGGCATATGTTATTAACGACGAATGTATCTCTTGCGGAGCATGTCAGCCCGAATGCCCGGTTGATGCTATAAGCGAGGGTGACGGCAAATTCGTAATCGATGCTGAAAAGTGTATTGACTGCGGTTCTTGCGCTGCTGTATGCCCTGTATCAGCTCCTAATGCAGAGTAATAATACGATTCTTTAAAAACGTAGAGCGTGATAGAATTGTATTACACATAACTCACAGCCAAAGGCTGTTTCACAATCTTTGCAAGGTTGTGAATAAGAAGATGTACTTATTATCTTTTTATTTGAGTTTAGTATAAAAAATAAAAAAGGCTGTCTTTTATAGGCAGCCTTTTTTAGAAGATATTATGATAAGAACAGACGAATTATTTGTTAATAATTTAAAAATATATCAGGATGCGGACAATTTTTGTTTTGGAACAGATTCATTACTGTTGGCACAATTTTCGTTTAAGAAAAAAACAACGGCAATGTGTGATCTCTGTACTGGGACAGGTGTTTTACCTCTTCTTGCAAGTGCCCACACAAAAAGTGAAAAAACATACGGGGTTGAAATTTCTCCTCAAACAGCAGAGTTGGCGAAAAAATCTGTATCGCTTAATAACCTTGAAGATCGTGTTGAAATAATTAATGGCGACATACGGTATATAAAAGAATTTTTACCTAATGCTATGTTTGACCTTGTAACGGCTAACCCTCCATATATGCCTCAAAACAGTGGTTTTTTAAGCGATATAAAACGTCGTACCGCCCGTGCGGAAACAGATTGTACACCCTCAGATATTTGTACGGCGGCACGATATCTGTTAAAAAATAAAGGTCGATTATGTGTTGTATATCGTGCAGACAGGCTTACAGAACTTTTTGAATCAATGAAAAAAAACGGTATAGAACCAAAGCGTCTTTTAACTGTTCAATCAAAGCCTGAAAATGATCCTTATGTGATTTTGTGCGAGGGTATTGTGGGTGGATCACCCGGCTTAAAAATAGAAAAGCCATTAGTTATTAATAACGGGGAAAACAGGTGGAGTTATCTTAACGCTGCGAAATGACTTGAAAATTATAGCCAGGTTATTGTTAATCGCATATAAAATATAAAGAAAGGAATTGCGAAAAACTTTATATAAAAATAAAGTTTCAATGCGGAAACCCGCACTGTGCAAATTAAAATGGAAATTTCTTTATTCTTGGTTGCAACACCGATCGGGAATTTATCAGATATGTCTCCCAGGGCTGTTGAAACACTGAAAAACGTTGATTTTATTGCTGCAGAGGATACTCGTAATTCCGGAGTATTGCTTAAATATTTTGATATAAAGACGCCTATGGTATCATATCATGAACATAACGAACGTGAAAAAAGTGAAGATATTGTTTTACGGCTTAAGTCAGGTCAATCGTGTGCTATTATTACTGATGCCGGAATGCCGGCAATTTCCGATCCCGGTCAGACACTGGTAAGGGCCTGTGTTGAAGCCGGTTTAAAAGTAAGTGCGGTTCCCGGTCCATGTGCTTTTATAACTGCTTTGGCAATATCCGGTTTTGATTCAGCTCGTTTTTGTTTTGAAGGGTTTTTAAGTGCAACAAAACGAGAAAAAGAGCTTGAAAAACTTTCCTGTGAAGAACGGACAATGATTTTTTATGAAGCCCCACATAAATTGAAAAAAACTCTTTCTGTTATGGAGAAAATTTTCGGTAATGACAGAAAGGTATGTTTAGTTAGAGAAATGACAAAAATATATGAAGAAGCTTTATTCTTCACTCTTTCTGAAGCAGTCTTGTATTATAGGGAAAAAGACCCTAAAGGTGAATTTGTTATTGTAGTTGAAGGTGGCTGTAAAAATGAAGTTATTATAAGCCCTGAATCGATTGATAATTTCTTTTTTGAGATGCGAAGTAACGGAAAATCAAAAGCTCAAGCAGCAAAAGAAACAGCTGCACGCTTCGGTTTGAAAAAAAATGAAATATATGATCGCTATAAGGAAGATTGAACTTTTTGGTACATCTATTGAAAAATATTACACTTTAATATATAATATATACTAGTAATTATTTGCTTGTATGGCAAAACAAACGCACAATGAAATTTTAATGTCTGCGATTTCTTGGAAATTAAAACAACCTTTTAACAAAAATAAAACTCTTATATTACACAAAACGGGTGTTTAAAGGCATATAAAACTTTTATAGCGTTGAATTAAAAGTTTGTTGTTGTCTATTAAATATTCGAGGAGGTGAGTATTTGCCGCGTAATATAAATCTTAAAAAGGCGAAAGAAAAAAAAGGTGTTGTTCACGTTGATGAAAAAGATCTTGAGCAAAAGCGTATAGAAATCGCTCAGCAACGTAAACGTAAATACCACCAAAGTAGTTTTTTCTTGTTTTTGAAAAAAATTACAAATAAAAGATTAATTGAATATTTTAAACAGAAAAAAGAAGAGTTTTTAAAAATTGCATATGGCGAAAATCGCCATCGTGTAAAAACGGTATATATACGAAATACTAATTATGCATACAAAATTTTGTTTTTTATAAAACACTCTGTTAAAGTTTTTTTGATGACTGTTGTGGGGTTGTTTCGGGCATGTATGCCGGTTGTTTTACCTCTTGTGGGAGTTGCAGTTATATTAACCGCTGTATTATTTATAACAAAATATTCACCTGCTCTGCAAGTTGTTATGAATGAAACTCCGATTAATGTGTATGTGAAAAACGAGGAACAGCTTACACAGATACGAACAGATGTTGCAGATGCGATACGAACCGCAAAAAATGGTGAATATGCAGTTGAACAGTATGCTTCTTTGCGTCTTGTAGTTGTTGAGCGATCTTCGCTTAGTACAGAAGAGGAAGCGTTTAACGCCATATATGACGTTACAGCACAATCTGCAAATATGTCTTACGGAATATATGTCGATAATGTATTTATCGGATGTCTTTCCCGTATGGCAGAGGTAAACAGACTTGAAGAAGATCTTCTTTCAATATCGACAGAGGGAAAACATGAGATTGAATCCAAGCTTTTAAGCAATATTGTGTATAAACGAGGAGAGTTCCCTCAGGAATATGAAATGACATACGCGGAAATGCTTATGTATTTCAGGCAAAAAACAACAGACGGTTCTGCTTATCTGCATCCTGTCTCTTATGAAACAGTCCGAAAAGAAATTTCAACAACAAAGATCCCCTGTGGTGAATCTTTAACAGTTGAAGATAATACGATTTATGAGGGATTTCGTCAAGTTGAACAGACAGGCAGTGATGGTTATGTTACAGCGGAAGTAACTATAACAGAACAAAACGGCGTAGAAGTAAAACGTGAATCTGCCGTTATAAGTAAAAAAGACCCAGTACGCGGGACAATTAGAGTCGGAACAAAAAAGATTGCGCCGTCTGGATATTTCATATGGCCTGTGGGTGGTGATGGCGGATATGTTTCATCACCTTTCGGATACAGATCCTTTTTCGGTGAATATGTGTTCCACCGAGGTCTCGATATTGCTGCGGATTACGGAACCCCTATATACGCTGCTGAAACCGGAACAGTTGTGTTTTTCGGTTGGGATAGCTTAGGCCTTGGCAACTGTGTCAAAATAGATCACGGCAATGGTATCTACACTATATATGGTCATTGTAGTTCTTTAGCCTCAGGCATAAAAGTAGGTCAGCGTGTACCACAAGGTTATTTGATAGCTTATGTGGGAAGGTCTGGTTCTGCTACAGGTAATCATGTGCATTTTGCAATGTCAACCAGCAATAATTTCGCGGAAACGAGTGTTTATATAGATCCGTTACCGCATGTACGAAAAAGATAAATCCCGGAGGATAGATATGGATAAATATATAATACGTGGAAAAAACAAGTTGTTAGGTGACGTTACGGTCAGCGGTGCTAAAAACTCTGCAGTAGCAATTATTCCCGCAACACTCCTTGTAGAGGGTAAGTGCATTATAGAAAATGTTCCTGATATTAACGACACAAAACATCTGCTGTATATTTTAAAAAATTTAGGTGCGAAAGTTGATATTTTAGATGATACAACCGTTGCAATAGACTGTACCGGAGTTAATGTTTCATCTGTTTCGGATTATGAGGCCGTACGTAAAATGCGAGCTTCATATTATCTTGTAGGGGCTCTTCTTGGCCGTTTTGGTAATGCAAAAGTCGGTATGCCCGGTGGCTGTGATTTCGGCGTCCGCCCTATAGATCAGCATATAAAGGGGTTTGAAAGACTCGGTGCAAAAGTTGATATTGAACATGGAATTATAAATGCACACTCTGATCGTCTGGTAGGTTCTAATGTCTATTTTGACGGGATTTCTGTTGGTGCTACAATTAACGTTATACTGGCGGCCGTCCGAGCTGAGGGGCAGACTATAATCGAAAATCCTGCTAAAGAGCCGCATGTTGTCGATGTTGCAAACTTTCTTAATGCAATGGGTGCAGATATACGTGGGGCAGGCACGGATATAATTAAAATTCGTGGTGTGAAAACTCTTTACGGCGGAAATTATGCAATTATACCAGATCAAATTGAAGCCGGGACTTATATGGTTGCGGCTGCTGCAACAGGTGGTAAAGTCAATATAAAAAATGTTATTCCCAAACATATGGATTGTATTTCTGCAAAACTGCGTGAAGCAGGCGTTATTGTTGATGAAAATGATGATTGCCTGACAGTTTACAGAGACTCGAGGATTTCAAAATTAAATTTAAAAACTCTCCCGTATCCCGGATTTCCCACCGATATGCAACCTCAGTTTACAACGATGCTTTGCCTTGCTGAAGGAACTTCGGTTGTTACCGAAGGTATTTTCGATCATCGTTTTAAATACGTAGACGAGCTTCGCAGAATGGGAGCAAAGGTTGATGTTGACGGCCGAGTATGTATTGTGAACGGGATTGATAAGTTTATGGGTGCAGCCGTGAAAGCATGTGATTTACGTGCTGGTGTTGCACTTATTATTGCAGGGCTTTGTGCGGAAGGTATAACAGAGATAAGTGATATTGAATATATTGAACGAGGCTATGAGGATATTATTGAAAAATTCAGAAGCCTCGGAGCTAATATTACAAAAATTACCGACGATACAGACTCCCGTTCGTCGGAAATTAAGGCGGTATAATGAGTAAAGTCAGGTTTTGTACGCTATACAGCGGCAGCAGTGCCAATTCTGCATACATAGAAATAAACGGTAAAAGTATACTTATCGATGCAGGAGCCTCTATGAAAAGAACAGAAGCGGCTCTTAATCAACTAGATAGATCTCTTTCTGACATTGAAGCTGTGTTTATAACACATGAACACAGCGATCACATTGCAGGTTTGCCGATGATTACAAAACATCATCATGTCCCGGTTATTGCAAACCAGAATACATTGAATAAAATTATGATATCCCACCATAATATAGATAAAGGTCTTTTGCGTGTTATGCCTACCGGTTCCCGTGCAGTAAAAGATGAATTTTGTGTAATGTCATTTGCAAGCCGCCATGATGGGGTAGAACCGGTTGGTTACACGATTACATACGGCGATATAAAGCTCGGTATATTGACGGATTCCGGTGAAGTTACTGAAGAGATGAATAATGCACTTTGCGGTTGCCGTGCTGTTCTATTAGAATCAAATCATGACGTAGGAATGCTTCGTTGTGGACCTTACCCATACAATTTACAACAACGAATTTTAGGTTCATGTGGACATCTTTCAAACATGCAATGTGCTAAAACTCTTGCAGGCTTAATTGAAAAAGGTACTGAACATGTTTTTCTCGGACATTTAAGCAATGAAAACAACACACCCAAAACAGCAATGGATACAGTTTGCTGTTATCTTGAGGAAAAAGGAATTGTCAACGGAAAAGACGTTGTTGTTGAAGTTTCCCCCCGATATGAGATTTCAGGAGTTTTTGAAGTTTGATTGAAGTTAATCTTGTATGCGTAGGCACGCTAAAAGAAAAATATTTGCGTGAAGCCGCAGATGAATATAAAAAACGGTTATCTCGCTTTTGTAAGTTAAATATAATCGAACTTGCTGAAAGTGAGCCCAAAAAAGAAAAAGCATTAATAAATAAAACTTTACGTGGGTTTGTTATCGCATTATGTGTTGAAGGTAAAAAATATACTTCCGAACAATTTACTGAAGTAGTTGAAAAAACGAGCCTTAAAAATTCTAAAATTACTTTTGTTATTGGCAGTTCCGAAGGCCTTGATGAAGAAATTAAAAGGGCTGCAGATTTGCAGCTTTCTTTCTCCGATATGACATTCCCTCATCAGCTTATGCGAATTATATTTTTAGAGCAACTTTATCGTGTTTTTACAATAATGAATAATATTAAATATCATAAATGAGGTATTCAATGAGTTATAAGCAGCATTATGAAGAATGGCTTTTAAAAACAGACGAAGATACACAGAAAGAACTTTTATCAGTCATTGAAAATGAAGATGAAATAAAAGATCGTTTTTACGCTCCTTTATCGTTTGGTACAGCTGGGCTAAGAGGTGTTATGGGTGCCGGGCTGAACAGAATGAATAAATATATTGTCCGCCATACAACACAAGCGCTTGCTAATTTAATTAATCAACGTAAAATGAATCATATGGGTGTTGTAGTCGGCTATGATACGAGGCTTAACAGCCATTTTTTTGCGTTTGAAGTTTGTAGGGTATTAACTGCAAATAATATAAAAGTTTATATGTTTGACGAGCTTCGCCCAACGGCGGAGGTCTCTTATGCAATTTTAAAAATGAAAGCAGCAGCGGGGATTAATATAACAGCTTCACATAACCCCCGTGAATATAACGGATATAAACTTTATTGGTCAGACGGGATCCAAATAAGTCCGGCAGAGGCTGAAATAATCTCAAAAGAACGAGAAAATACAGATTTGTTTTCGGATGTAATGCTGGCAGATGATGAAAAAACCGAAAATAATATTATATATCTTGATAAATCATTCGACGATGGATTTTTAAAAGAGATTTCAAACCTTACTATAAATAAAAATGTTATTCTTGAGCAAAAAGATCTTGCAATAGTGTATACCCCACTTTTCGGTGCGGGATATAGGCTTGTTCCCGAAGTTTTGAAACGGGCAGGATTTGAAAATATTGTAGCTGTATCAGAGCAATCCCAACCGGACGGAAACTTTCCTGGAATAAAAACACCTAACCCTGAATATGCTGAAAATCTTGAACTTGCAATAAAAACAGCAAGACAACAAGGCAGTGAACTTATTATAGGTACTGATGCCGATGCTGATCGTATAGGAATTGCAATTCGTACTGATACAGGGAATTATATTACTTTAACCGGTAATCAGACAGGCGTTATTCTTTTAGAGTATATGTTATCTGCCCGAAAGAATGCAGGAACACTTCCCGAAAAAGCTGCAGCTGTCAAGACTATTGTTACCACTGAACTTGCCTCGCGTATATGTGAAAATTATGGTGTTGAAATTTATAACGTTCTTACAGGTTTTAAATACATTGGTGAAAAGATAGATGAATTTAAAAAAACCGGAAGAACCTATGTTTTCGGGTATGAGGAAAGCTACGGATATTTACTTGGTGATTATGCACGTGATAAGGACAGCGTCTCTGCGGCACTTCTTATTTGCGAAGCTGCGGCATATTATAAATCTTGCGGAAAAACTTTATATGTAGCTCTTAATGATATTTTTGAAAAATACGGATACCATGCTGAAGATACCTCAGAGCTTTATATGAAAGGTATTGACGGCTTAGAAAAAATGCAAGCCACAATGAATAATTTACGCGAAAATGCTCCTATTGAGCTTGGTGGTATAAAAATTGTTCAGGTAAAAGACTATCTTGCAGGGTCTGACGGGTTACCCAAATCAAACGTTTTATATTATATATTTGAAGATGGAACGGTTTTGATTATAAGACCTTCAGGGACAGAACCTAAAATAAAAATCTATATTTTAACCCGTGGAAACAATAAAACT
Organism: Clostridiales bacterium; assembly: GCA_003343705.1. Lineage (GTDB taxonomy): Bacteria > Bacillota > Clostridia > Oscillospirales > UBA644 > QAKR01. The sequence continues at coordinate 130,074 of QAKR01000026.1, forward strand.
GACACGGAAGAAAAAATAAATTTAATAAAAAGTGACATAAATATGAAATATGTGTGATATGTACTTGATATTTTGTTATTTATTTCGTATAATGATATTATAAAATATAATTAGGAGGAATAAATAATGAAAAAGGTATTTTCGCTTATCTTAGTTTTTACTATGGTCACATCTGTTTTTTCGTTTGTCTCAAATGCACAAGCTGTCGGACAATTTGAAACAAACGATGATGGGGCGGTAATAATTCCTTTCGCAGAACAGTCGCCGATTATAGACGGACAGATTTCTGAAAATGAATGGGCAGGGGCGGCTGAATTTACCATTGATTTTGATACAGCTTCATTTGTTATCGACGGAAAAACTACATACCCAAACACTGCAAAACAACCGAAAGCCTCCGGTACATTTTATTATCTTTGGAATTATGACGGGCTTTATGTGTATGCGGATATAAAAGACACTACAACAGCCTGGACCAGCAATTATCTTGAAAATAACAACACATATGTAGATGGTATTCAAATTACACTTGATCCTTTCAATGTTAATGAAAGCGGGCAGAAAGCGATTATTACAGCATCTCCGGTTTCATCATATTCAGGCAATGGGAACATTACAGGATCTAAAAATCCAGATTTAAACAAAGGCCCATACTGGACAGAACTTTGGGGTTTTTTACCGGAATATGGTACAACTCAGGACGCGATCGAAATAGCTTCTACAGCTGATCGTTATGATCCGACTTTACAAGATCCCACACAGTATGATATAGAATCTCCTTCAACTCAGGTAAAAGCCTATAGAATAGAAATGCGTATTACTGATGATTTCTTTAATTATAAACCGGATGAAACCGGAACATTTTTATTCCTTAGTGGTACACAGTTGAAAATGACAAATTTTATAATTGATTATTGGAATACTCTTGCTGGTAAAATGAAAATAGGTTGCGGAACTGATACTTATCAAAAACTTAATGCTTTGATAGGGGATTGCAACTGGGATGCTTTGGATAATGAAAATCACGGAATGTCAAACAGTGATAACTGGACACTTATTGAATTCGGGTCTAATCAATACGAAGATCGTGCCAAAGCTATTTATGATAAAATGACAGCTATTTATGATACTGTTGTCGGAACAGGGAATTTTCAGGATACAAAAACGTTTGAACGTGCTTATTTGTTTTTAGGTTCTGCTCTTACCGATGGTGTTTTCGGTGGTGTTAACGAAATGGTTGAAGTTGCAGATAATATGGAAAAAGCCTATAATGAACTTGTTCCTATTGTTTCTTCAATTGAAGTAGCTTTAGATAATACCAAAAAAGATTATAATGCCGGAGAAAGTATAGATTTAATAAATACAGTTATTATCGGTAAAAACGAAAAAACGCCGAAAGGTTTTAATGTCACTGATTTTTGTACATATGAATATGATTTTTTAAAACCCGGAACACAAACTGTCATTGTAAAGTTAGGTGAAAAACAAACTTCTTTTAATGTAGAGGTTATAAACAAAACAATCCTGAAAGGTGACATTGACGCAAACAGTAAGATTGAACTCTCTGACGCAATGAAGAGCTTTCAACATGTCGCCGGAAAAATTACACTGGAAGGCGATGCTTTTACAGCCGCAGATATCGACTGTGATAACAAAGTCGCGCTTAATGATGCAATGAAAATATTCCAATGCGTTGCCGGAAAAATTTCTGTTGATGACCTTCAACCTAAAGGTTGAATTTAAATTATAATAAAAGTCGGCTGCTGCTTACGATTTGAATAATCGTAAGCAGCAGCCTATATTTATTATAAAATACACAAGATAGTGTATAATAAATAATATAAATGTTTTATAGGAGAAGTTTAATGGAGATTAAAAGTATGTTGTTTGATTTAGGCGGAACACTCTGTTTTCCGGTTACCGGACATTGGCTCGTTCCTCTTAAAGCAGTTGAATTAATAGGGAATAAAAATTTAAATATATTTTATACCGAACATGCGAAAGCTGCTTTTTTTGAATGTTCTCGAATTTTAAATGATAATCAGTTATTATCAACAGAGGAAGAAGAGTTTGACCAGTTTAAAATATATTACAACAATCTTTTTGAATACTTCCCGGAGCTGAATCTTTCAAAAAAACAAATAGAACAAATAGCATACGATAAAGTATTTAATACAATGAATTTCGGTTTTTATGACGATGCTTATAGCTCTGTCAAAGAACTTTTTGAAAAATACGAAACAGGTGTCCTTTCCGATACATGGCCGTCAACAACCTCAGCACTAAAGCGAGTTGGTCTATATAGCTTGTTTGATCATATAACATACAGTTGTGAAATCGGTGTTTGTAAACCCAATAAAAAAATGTACGCCGCCGCAATTTCCAAATCAAATGCAGCGGCGCAAAATATTGTTTTTATAGATGATTTAAAAAAGAATCTTGATGGTGCAAAAGAATCCGGATTGCAACCGGTACTGATTCGTAACGGATCGCCTTATGATGATTTGTGCCCATATAAACAAATAGATAAAGTTTCAGAAATCAGACAGTTGCTCGGAAAGCTCTGATCTTCTTTTTATTATATAATCATCAACAATTTTAACAAAAACATTTTGTATATCTTTTCGATTACCGTTAGCAACAAAACAAAATATGTACGGAATAAAGAAGAAAAAAATCCCTATCACATAGCAGACGAGTTTATCTGCTATGTTTTTTCTATCAAATAGTAAAGTTAATCTTGATCCGTTTTGAACAAGTGTTCCACGTAGTTTTTGCCAGCGACCTAAAAACATTTCCATAGGTGCAACATCTTTTTCGAGCCAAAATTCAATTTTCCCGTTTTCGCTGTTTACGGTAACCGAATAATTCATTGATGTTATTTCTACTCTTATTTTTTCAGCCAGTGCTTTAATATCAAAGTTTTCCGGTATATTATCATATTCAAATTTATTTTGCATTATCAGAGGATCCTTTCTGATCAGTTTAATAATTATTTTTGGACATCAAATCCAAGGTCTTCAATAGCGTTAATAATATTATTTCTATCAGATTCTACAGCATTGTCAACCGTAACATTCCCATTTTGAAGATTTACTGTTGCTTCAAAACCTAATGTTTTAATTGCATTTTTTACACGCGCTACGCAATGTTCACAGCTCATATTGCTTACGATAAAATCAAGACTCATAATAATTCTCCTTTTTTAAGTTTATAACAAATTAAATTTATTTTTATTTAGTATTTTTATATAATCGTAAAGCGTTTGAGACAACGAAAACAGAGCTCAGACTCATTGCCGCAGCAGCTAACATAGGGCTTAGAGTAATCCCGAAAGCAGGGTATAGAATACCTGCTGCAATTGGAATTCCCAGTGTATTATAAAAGAAAGCCCAAAAAAGATTTTGACGAATATTTCGCATAACACGTTTACCGAAAGTTATTGTTTTGGGTATATCATAAAGATCATTTTTCATTAAAACAATGTCAGCACTATCCAGTGCAATATCCGATCCACTTTTTACTGCTATTCCTACATCTGCACGTGAAAGCGCAGGGGCATCATTTATTCCGTCTCCCACCATTGCGACAAAATTATTTTCAGCTTGAAGTTTTGCTATAACTTTTTCTTTATCTTGTGGAAGAACATCGCTTATCGCTTCATCTACTCCAACGGTTTTTTTAATTGCATTAGCTGTTACGGTATTATCCCCTGTAAGCATAATTACTCGGAGTTTTTGTTCATGCATTTTCTTTATTGCAGGAATGCTTGTTTCTTTGACTGTATCAGCAACAGCAATTATTCCTAAAAAAGTCCTTTCACATGCAAAATAAAGCGGTGTTTTACCATGCTTTGCAAGTTCGGCTGCTTTTTCTGAAAGAGCAGAAATGTCAACGGAAAGCTCTTTCATATAAGCTTCATTTCCGCCAAAGCATGGTTTGTTATTTATCTCAGCTGTTACACCTTTGCCAAAAACAGCTTTAAATTTTTCAGCTTTATAAACTTCTCTATTGGCATATTCTGTAATTGCCTTTGAAAGAGGATGTTCGCTTGGTTTTTCAAGGGTAGCCGCAATATTTATTAATAAATCTTTATCTCCGGTATCTATCACATCTGTAACAGAAGGCTTTCCAACAGTTATTGTTCCGGTTTTATCAAGAACAACAGCGTTGATTGAATGAAGCTTTTCCAAAGCCGCTGCATCTTTAATTAAAACCCCGTTTGATGCGCTCTTACCTAATCCGACTGTTATAGCTACAGGGGTGGCAAGCCCCAGCGCACAAGGACATGAAACAACTAAAACTGAAATTCCCATGCTTAAAGCAAAATCAAAAGGTTTTCCAATAAAAATCCATATGATTGTGGTTATAAAAGCTATTGTCATTACAATAGGCACAAAAATACCGCTTATTTTATCGGCCAGTCTTGCAACAGGTGCTTTTGACCCTCCTGCTTCTTCTACAAGTTGTATGATTTGTGAAAGCGTCGTATCTTTGCCGACCTTGTCTGCGCGCATTTTTAAGCTTCCGTTAATATTCAAAGACGCAGACATTAGATTGTCGCCTACTGTTTTGTCAACCGGTACACTTTCACCTGTTAGAGCCGATTGGTCAAGTGTAGATGAGCCTTCTGTAATTGTTCCGTCAACAGGGATTTTTTCACCTGGTTTTATTATTACCGTATCACCTACGAGAATATCTGCTGCAGAAATTTTTACTTCATTTCCATTACGCATAACAGTTGCTGTTTTGGGTGACAGGTCTAAGAGTTTTTTGAGCGCACTGTTAGTCTTTCCTTTTGACCGTTCTTCCAGAAATTTTCCTACTGTTACAAGTGTAAGAATCATTGCTGCCGATTCAAAATACAAATTAGAAGTGTAAGTATGAACGATTTCTGTATTATTTGTTGCTGCGCCATATGCCGTCATATAAATAGAAAAAATTCCATAAATAACTGCTGCGAGAGATCCCACGGCCACAAGTGTATCCATATTGGGAGAACGGCGGAAAAGCGACACAAACCCAACAAAGAAGAATTTTCTGTTGACATAAAGTACCGGGAGTGTTAGTAAAAGCTGTGTTAATCCAAAAGCAACAACATTTTGGATATGATGAAAATATTGAGTTAATGGGAGGTTTAGCATATGTCCCATTGAAATATACATAAGAGGTATAAGGAAGCATATAGAAATAATAAGGCGTGTTTTTTCGCTAGTATAGTTATCACCTTTTTTTTGTATAGGTTCGTCGGTATATGCTGAAAACCCCGCCTTTTCGATCGCCTTTATAATTTTTTCAGTTGATATTTTGTTATTATCAAAGACGCATATCATGTTTTCAGCCAATAAATTAACATTAGCACTTTTAACGCCATCGAGACGTTTTACCGCACGTTCAACTGATGCAGAACAGGCTGCACAGTGCATACCTTTAATATTAATTTTTTGTTTCATATCATTTCATCCAATATTTGTGCTGCGTCTTCAACAAAACGCAAGCAAGGTCGTGTTTTATAATATTCATCTGTACGATTTTCAGGAGTGTTGCTGGTTGCAGCTTTAAGGCCAACTAACAGTTCTCCGCATATAATAGTATTGTTCTTTTCTTTAAATTTATCGGCAAACTTTTGAATTCTCTTATAATGTTCTTTTTTTTCTGTGGATGCTTTGGGGTCCGAATACCCTTTTTTTATTCCTAAAACCATAAAAGCTCCGGTGCATGCTCCGCAAGTTTGTCTCATACCACCTATGCCTCCTCCGAAAGAAGAGGCAAGCAATATTGCTTTTTCAAAGTCTATTTCGGTAACATCACAAAATGCCCCGAAAACAGCTTGAGCACAGTTGAACCCTTCTAAAAAAAGTTCACGTGCTTTCTTTACATGATCCATAATAACATTCCTTTTTACAAAAAGAGCCTTTAAAAAGGCTCTTTTTGTTTTAAATCATTATTTATTCTGATGCAAAATTAGTAAAATAATTCTGTATAAGAACAACCGGCGTACCTCTGTCACCACTGCCGCTTACCAAGTCGCATAAGCTTCCCAATAGGTCGGTGAGTCGACGTGGAGTTGTGCCTTGAGAATGCATACTTCCCACAAGATTATTATCTTTTTCTTTAATACGCTTTCTCATCGCTTCTGCTAATTCCTCACCGGAAAGTTTTGAAAACTCGTTATCGGCAAAATATTTCATTTTAAGCTCATTAGGTGTTCCGTTAAGTCTTTCGGTAAATGATGGGCTTACAACAGGGTCTGCAAGTTCCCAAATTCCACCTACCGGATCTTTAAAGCCACCATCTCCGTAAACCATAACTTCAATTTGCTTACCAGTTGCTCTTGCAAGTGATATTTGAAGGTTTTGTACAAATTCATCAGTATCTTTGGGGAAAAGCTTAACTTTATCTTCTGTCGCTTTATTAGAACCTAAAAGCCCGAAGTTTTCATTAAAGCCTGAACCATCAACTGAAGATGTAAGAATTTCGTCCATACGGAAGGATTTTTCCGCACCGGCTTCTTTTAAAATACGTTGAGTACGTTTACGTGTATGAATATCGCAATTTAAAACATTTTTGGTATACTTTAGGATATAACGGGGATCGTTTGAGAATATTATTTCTATATTATCTGAAAAACTTTTATAATATTCAATATAGTCTACGCCTGTGAACGGATGGGTTGTCTTACCGAAAACCTTACGGAACTCTTCTTCATTAAAACTATCAGAATAAGGATTAATACCGTTTTTGTCGATTGTATCCCAATCAACAAGCCCGTTACCAACTTCGTCAGTCGGATAAGAGAGCTGTACATAAAGTTTTTCACAAGACATTGAAATTGCCTTTAACAAGATAGCAAAACGGTTTCTTGAAAGAATAGGAAATACTATTCCCATATCTTTACCGCCGAGTTTTTGACGGATGTCTTTTGCTATTTGTTCGCATGTAGCATAATTCCCTTGTGTTCTTGCAACAACTGCTTCGGTAACTCCAATAATATCTCCGTCATTAAGAGCAAAGCCTTCATTTTCAGAAGCCTTTAAGACGCTGTCGCATATAAGGCTAACCAAGTCGTCTCCTGCTTGGAAAATAGGTGTTATTATTCCTCTTGCTGTTACTCCGGTGTTACGCATTATATAAATCCCTCCAAAATTAAATGCTTAAATTTCCGCTTATTGTTTTTTCAAAATCTGTTAATACCTGTTCGCAACTTATGCCTGCAATTTTACCTTCATAAAATTTAATTTGAGTCCGGTATTGCCGTTCTACTCCACGGACTGAGACTTTTGCTTCAAACATTGCTATTAACTCGCCGTTTTCTAAATATACGTCAAGGCTTCCGTATCCGGCTAAATATTCCGAAAGGTTATCTTTCTTTGCAGCTAAAATACGATCGCACCAGATTTTTTTTGCGTCATTAAATGAGATATCCGTTCCGTTTTCAGGAAATTCATCATAATAATAAACATAATTAAATGCTTTTTCATATTTTTCATTAATTACACTTCTTAGAAATGTCCTCACCTGAAAATATGCATTAAGTGATTTGTAATTGAAACTTCCGTCATTTTTAGGGATAAAAAAAGCTACGGTAACAATTATTATTGTCGTCGCAATCGCTATAACGGCTATCGGCACGCCTTTTTTGTTACGCTTTTTTTTATCATTCATATTTTGCTCTTTCTCCGCCGATATATTTAGGGCGGGTGCGTGCGGCAACAAGGTTTGCCTCACCGATCTTTTTTATTGAAAGACGGACAGGTACTGCAACTGGACGAAGATGCATGCCAATTATTGTATCTCCGATATCGAGCCCTGCATGTGCTTTAATTTGCTCAACTGCAACAGGTTCGGAAAAGTTTTTATAAGCTGTTGTGGCAAACGATCCACCTGCTTTAGGATAAGGAATAACGGAAACACTATCAAGCCCATATTTATCAGCAGCATCTTTTTCAATTATCAATGCTCTGTTCAAATGTTCACAGCATTGGGCTGCAAGATATATTCCGTTTTTCTTAAGCTCTGTATATATTCCTTCAAATGCAGCTTGTGCGGCTTCAAGTGTAGACATATGTCCTATCTGTCCGCCTGCAATTTCGCTGGAAGAGCATCCTACCACAAAAATATCTTCTTTTTTAAGGTTGGAAATTGATAAAAGTTCTTTAACGGCAAGACTGGCTTGCTCTGTTATCTGTTCATACATTATTTAGCACCACAGTTTCAATATTGTTTTAGCATATATTTTCTGTAAATTAACTAATACTTCAGTTGTAACAAACTCATCACTGCCGTGAAGCCCGCCGCATTCGCAGCCTTCTTCATTATATACAGGTCCGAACGCTACTCCGTTTTTCCCCAGAGCTTTTGCATAAGTTAATCCGCAAGATCCTAAAAATTCTGCCTTTTTACCGGTTATCTCTGAGAACGCAGACGATAATTCTTTCATAAATATGCTTTCGGGGGAAACATGCGTATAGTCAACAGCTTTTTCCACCTCAAGTTTTAATCCGTATTCGGAGGCAAGAGATTCAAATCTGTTTGTGACTTTCTCTCTCTGATTGTCGCAAGCAAGCCTCATATCAATTGTAAAGTAACCTTTTTCACTGTCAATAACACCCACATTTAAAGTGGTGTGTCCGAGAATTTCTCCACAGCTTGCAAGCCCTAACTTTTCTGCGTAATTATCAGAAAAATATTCGCATAAAATGTTGATTAAATTATCTTTAACGCCTTCGGCGTTCAAACGTTTTGCAAGATTAATTATAGCATTCACGCCATCCCATGGGACTGAAGCATGAGCGTTTTTCCCTTCTTCAGAAAAGATCTTCTCTTCACCATTAATAATCACTTTTGCTTCGGCGTGAGCCGGAACGGCGTTAGAAACTGTACCGCCATTAAACGAAAGAATATTGTTGCTCTTCTTGAACTTCATTTTAGCAGAAAACATACCTGCTTCAGTGTTTACAATAGGAAAAACACTGTCAGGTGTAAGGCCGCAGTCCGGATACCCGAACTCTTGCATATACCAAGGCAAGTCATCCATACCTGTTTCTTCTGCACCGCCTAAAAGCAGCTTTAGAGAAACATTAGGGGTATAACCAGCATCTTTAAGGGCTTTTAAGGCATATAAAACGGCAATTGCAGATCCTTTATTATCTAACACTCCGCGGCCAAATAGTTTGCCGTCTTCTTCAGTTAAGTAAAACGGGTCTTTTGTCCACCCTGAACCCGCAGGGACAACGTCCATGTGGCAAGCGATATAAACTTTTTTATCTCCTTTACCAAATGAAACCTCCGTAAGCCGACCTAAGTTTCTTGCTTCAAAGCCAAGCTCCTGTGCAATTTTAACGGCTTCATCCAAAGCTTTATTAACGTTTTCTCCGTAGATAAAGCCCTCGCTTTGTGTTTGGCTGACACTGGGGATTTTAATTAGCCGAGAAAGATCTTTAATCATATTACTGACATTGCTGTCAATTATTTTATCAAGCATTTAAAGCACCTTTTATTTTTATAAACTGTTGATATTTCTTTTCCCACAGTTCTGTGTCTTGGGGTTCGTAAATTTTCATATCGATAGGAAGTTTACGTGCTTCGGCAATATTTTTTATATGCTCTTTGGCAATAAGTTGTACAGTGATATTTCCAATAGCCGTCGCTTCTACAGGCCCTGCGGTAACTTTTCTTCCTGTGAAGTTTGCTGTAAACTGGCAGAGATTAACGTCTTTAACTCCTCCGCCGATAAGATGGACAACATCGACTTTTTTACCTAAAAGTTCTTCGAGTTGCTCAATATAGTATCTGTATGTGGCTGCAAGGCTCTCAAGAATACAAATCGCGGTTTGTCCTTTTGTTTGAGGCAGCGCTTGTCCTGTTTTTTGTAAAAACTCATTGATTTTTTTCGGCATATTTCCGGGTTTGCCAAACGGTGCATAATCCGGATCTATAAATACATTTGCACTTTTATCAGATAGAAGCATATTATCAATATCTTTAAACGATATATTTTCGCCCTCACGGTTCCACTGACGGCGAGTTTCCTGGATGATCCATAATCCTGAAATATTTTTAAGAAAACGAATTGTGTCACCGCATCCGCCTTCATTTGTAAAATTCTGTTTAAATGTTTCGTCGTTTATTAACGGAGCATCAAGCTCAGCCCCGAGAAGTGACCATGTTCCGCAGGAGATATAACAGCCGTTTTCACCTTTTTCAATAGGGGCAGCAGCAACAGCTGAAGCTGTGTCATGTCCGCCGCATGCAATAACGTCAACTTGTCCTATGCCAAGTTCATTTGCTATTTCAGGAGATAATTTTCCTACAACTGTTCCCGGTTTTACTATTTTACCAAATATAGATCTTTTTAACCCGAGACGATCTATAAGATCAAAATCCCAGTCTCTTTTTTCAGCGTTTACAAGCTGGCTTGTCGATGCAATTGTATACTCGACATTCTTTTCACCTGTGAGCATATATGCGAAAAGATCAGGCATAAACAAAAGGGTTTCGGCACGATCAAATATCTCGGGACGATTTTTTTTCAGAGAATAAAGATGATATATTGTATTTAAATCCATAAACTGTATGCCGGTTTTCTTGTAAATTTCCGACTGTGGAACTATTTTAAAGCACTCTTCTTGCATTCCCGAAGTGCGTTCATCACGATAGTGAACGGGGTTTTCAAGCAAGATGCCGTTTTTATCCAAAAGCCCGAAATCTACACCCCAAGTGTCTATTCCGATGCTTTCAATATCAGCATTTCCGCTGTTTACACATTTCAAAATTCCTTGTTTAATTTCATGAAAAAGGCGCAATACATCCCAATAGAATGTTCCGTTAACCATTACAGGGTCGTTAGAAAATCGATGAACCTCTTCAAGAGAAAGGGCTCCGTTTTCATATGTTGCCAATATAGCTCGACCGCTTGACGCGCCGAAATCAAATGCTAATACTTTGTTTTTCATAAAAATTCCTCCGTGTCTACACACTATTATATAATATAGTATATCACGATAATTAGGGTTTGTCAACTTTTTTACTTGACATTCCTGTAAAAAAAAGATATAATGTAAAAGGTGAAGTTTATGATATTAAAAGAAACACAATCTCAAGAATATTCAAATCTTACACGGATTCCTGCTTTTATTGATATGCACGTGCATTTACGTGATCCGGGTCAGACGTATAAAGAGACGATTTTATCAGGATCCCGCGCGGCAAAAGCCGGCGGTTTTTCTCATATTTTATGTATGCCAAACACGACGCCGGTTATCGATACGCCTGAAATGATTCAGTTCGTTTTATCCCGCCCGGCTGAAGTTGCTGTTTTACCCATTGCTTCTATAACAAAAGGCCAGCAGGGTAGTGAATTGACTGATTTTGCTGCACTTAAAAAAGCCGGGGCAGTTGCATTTTCAGATGACGGTGTTCCGGTTTCAGATTCTAATTTAATGCGTCAAGCCATGTATAAAGCAATTGAAAACAACGCTTTAATAATATCTCATTGCGAAAATAAATCATTAATACCCTCTAAATTGCAAAGTCCTCCGGAAGCTGAATATACTGCAATTGATCGGGAATGTGCGCTTGCTATTGAAACTGGGGCAAGACTTCATATTGCACATATAAGCACTAAAGAAAGCGTTGATATAATTCGTAACGCAAAAAGAAAAGGTGCGAATGTTACATGTGAAACATGTCCGCATTACTTTTCACTTACAGAAAGTGATTATAAAAATCTGGGTACAAACGCAATGATGAACCCTCCTTTACGTAAAAAAGAAGATGTAACGGCAATAATAAGCGGAATCGTAGATGGAACAATAGATGTTGTTTCTACTGACCACGCTCCGCATAGTATTTCTGAAAAAGATCAGCCCGCAGAACTCGCTCCGTTTGGGATAATTGGGCTTGAAACATCTTTTTGTGTAAGTTATACTTTTTTAGTAAAAACGGGAATAATAAAGCTCGAAAGGCTTATTGAACTAATGAGTGATAAACCTAAAGAAATATTAGGAATACATTCAAGTTCATTTGTTCTGGCAGACCTTGAAACGGAATTTATTTATGATATTTCAACGTCACAATCTTTGTCACGTAATTCGCCCTACGATAAAATGCGCTTTTTCGGAAAAATTCTTAAAACTGTTTTGGAGGACTGAAAATGATCAGTGAACTTATTGAAAAAATTGCCCAAAAGCAAAATCCCACAACTCTGGGGTTAGACCCAATTGTGGATTATCTGCCCGAAAAAATGGTAGAAGGAAACAATCCGGAAGCCGCTGCAAGAGCTGTTTATAAATTCAACAAGGAACTTATGGATGCTCTCTGTGATATTATTCCATGCGTTAAAATTCAAATGGCTTATTATGAACTTTTAGGGCTGCCCGGTATGGAAGTATTTTATAAAACAATTAATTACGCTAAAGAAAAAGGCTTTTATATTATAATAGATGGTAAACGCAATGATATAGGTAGTACGGCTGAGTGTTATGCAAAAGCTTATTTAGAGAACACTGCTGCAGACTCAATAACAGTAAATGCATATCTTGGGTTCGACGGAGTTCGTCCGTTTATTAAAAAAAATAAATCTATTTTTGCTCTTGTTAAAACTTCTAATAAATCAAGCGGAGATTTACAGGACAAGCTTCTTGACGATGGTAAGCGTGTATATGAACTTATGGGCGATATGATTGAAGACTGGGGCGAGACTTCTCGAGGCAAATACGGATATTCCGAAATAGGCGCTGTAGTAGGGGCCACATATCCGGAACAATTGGAGTATTTGCGTAATCGCATGCCTCATACATTCTTCCTTGTTCCGGGTTATGGTGCTCAGGGTGGTACAGCTAAAGATGTGGCAGGGGCTTTTCTATATGGTGTAGGTGCAGTAATCAACTCATCACGCGGTCTTATGTGTGCGTATAAAAAACATGGTTTACCTGCTGAAAAATTTGCCGAAGCCGCTGTTGCCGAAGCGATTTTGATGCGTGACGAGATAAATTCGTTTATCTAATATATATAAGTAAGAAACTTTGCTATAACATGTTGTTGGTTTTATTAAGTGCTTTTTGCTTGTATCTATATTCTGATAAATAGTTTCTATATTATATAATCCTTATATATATTATTTGTTTAAACCTTCAAATACGTAGAAAATAACATTATTCAAATTAAATAATAAATAGAATCTTTAAAATACAGGTTAAGTTGTGTATAAAAAAGCTAACAGGTACAAGATGTAGCCCTAGAAGACAAGTTCACATTTTATTCAAAAAAAAAGTGAAAAAGGGGTTGACGAATGCGAATTTGTGTGGTATAATAATCAAGCCGCTAAACGAGAGGGCAAAAAAACAAAGCGGTAGCGAGACATAAAAAAGAATAACGCAGGTAAGTGAAAATGCTTACAAAAAGCGAGTTTTTTAAATGAATTGCAAAAGAATGAACCTTGAAAATTAAACAATGACATACCCTGTTAATTTACAGAC
>QAKR01000025.1 GCA_003343705.1 Clostridiales bacterium
TGGGTGGTAAAGCTCAGTTTGGTGGTCAGCGTTTCGGAGAAATGGAAGTTTGGGCTCTTGAAGCTTATGGTGCAGCTTATACTTTACAGGAAATGCTTACTGTTAAATCAGACGACGTTGTAGGACGTGTTAAGACTTTTGAAAGTATCGTAAAAGGCAAAAATGTACCGAAACCGGGTATTCCGGAAAGCTTTAAAGTTCTTGTTAAAGAATTACAGTCTCTTGGTCTTGATGTTAAAGTTTTGGCTAAGGACATGAAAGAAATTGATATCTCCACCTCATTTGATGACGATAATGATACTGGTCTTGAAGATGTTCATAAAGATGATATGCAGGGCGTTATGGGTGATGAAGACGAGTATATGGTCGAGTATGACGGTGAAGGTTATTATACAGCCGACGACGATGATGAAGTATCGGCAGAATCCGAAGATGATGCGTTTTCATTTTTAACGGAAACGTCTTCGGATGAAGAATAAGGAGGATTTGACTTATGGCATATATGGACGAAAGAGCAAGTTTTCCGCAAAAAGAGCACGAGATTGACAGAGATGTGTTTGAATCTATAAAAATAGGCCTTGCAGACCCGGAGAAGATACGCTCCTGGTCTCATGGCGAGGTTAAAAAACCGGAAACAATCAACTACAGAACTTTAAAACCCGAAAAAGACGGTCTTTTCTGCGAACGTATATTCGGGCCTATGAAGGACTGGGAGTGCCATTGCGGTAAATACAAGCGTTTCCGCTACAAGGGTAAAATATGTGAGCGTTGCGGCGTTGAAATTACACGTTCCAAAGTAAGACGTGAAAGAATGGGGCATATAGAGCTTGCAGCTCCGGTTTCACATATCTGGTATTTTAAGGGTATTCCTTCCCGTTTGTGCCAGATGCTTGACGTTCAGCCCCGTCAGCTTGAAAGCGTTTTATATTTTGGTAAATATATAGTAACCGATACAGGTAACGTTCCTGAAAGTGAACTTCAAAAAAGACAGACACTTACAGAAAAAGAATATAATGAAATGCGTGAGCGTTACGGTGACAGTTTTAAAGCCGGAATGGGTGCTGAGGCAGTCAGAGATCTTTTACTTGAAATTGATCTTGATGAGCTTTCAGAAGAGCTTAAAAACGAACTTGTTGATGCTGTCGGACAAAAAAGACTTAAGCTTTTAAAAAGGCTTGAAGTTGTAGAATCTTTCCGCCTTTCTGGAAATCGCCCTGAATGGATGATTATGGAAGTTTTGCCAGTAATTCCGCCGGAAATTCGTCCTATGGTTCAACTTGACGGTGGTCGTTTTGCGACTTCTGACCTCAATGACCTATACAGACGTGTAATAAACAGAAATAACCGTTTAAAAAAGCTTCTTGAGCTTTCTGCTCCGGAAATTATTATAAGAAATGAAAAGAGAATGCTTCAGGAAGCTGTTGACTCTCTTATAGATAACGGCAGACGCGGAAAACCTGTAAACGGTCCGAATAACCGTGCATTAAAATCTCTTTCAGACGTTCTTAAAGGTAAACAAGGCCGTTTCCGTCAGAACCTTTTAGGTAAACGTGTTGACTATTCCGGACGTTCTGTTATCGTTGTCGGCCCTGAGCTAAAGCTATATCAGTGCGGTCTTCCTAAGGAAATGGCTCTTGAACTTTTCAAGCCGTTTGTTATGAAAAGGCTTTCTGACTTAGGCAAAGTGCAAAATATAAAGAGTGCCAAAAAAGCCGTTGAAAGGGCTGAAGATTCAGTTTGGGACGCTCTTGAATCGGTAATTAAAGAATATCCTGTTTTGCTTAACCGTGCACCGACACTTCACCGTTTGGGTATTCAGGCATTTGAGCCTGTTTTGGTTGAAGGCAGAGCGTTGAAACTTCATCCGCTTGTTTGTACTGCTTTTAATGCGGACTTTGACGGTGACCAAATGGCTGTTCACGTTCCCTTATCTGCAGAAGCACAGGCAGAGGCACGCTTTTTGATGCTTTCCGCAAATAACTTATTACGTCCTCAGGACGGAAAACCTGTTACTGTACCTACACAGGACATGATTTTAGGTTCTTATTATTTAACAATACAAAATCCTGATGAATCCGGTACGGGTAAAATATTTAAGGATCCGGCTGAAGCTCTTAAAGCATATGATGCCGGTGTTGTAGGTCTTCATGCGCCTATTAAAGTTCGTATTGAAAAAGAAATAGACGGTAAAGTTGTTCGTAAACTTGTTCCAGCCACAGTCGGTCAGATTATCTTCAATAAACCTATCCCTCAAGATCTTAAATTTGTTGACCGTGCTGATCCTGAGCATGATTTTGATTACGAAGTAACATTCGTTGTAACAAAAAAAGAGCTTGGTAAGATAATAAATCGTTGTATACAAGTTCACGGTATTACAAAAACAGCTGTTGTTCTTGACAAAATAAAAGCGCAGGGTTATAAATATTCCACTCGCGGAGCTATCACTATCTCTGTTGCGGACATGGAAATTCCTCCCGAGAAATATGAAATAGTTGCTGATGCCGAAAAAGAAATTACACGCATAACTCGTGACTTCAAACGCGGACTTATATCTGACGATGAGAGATACGATAAAGTTGTACGTGTTTGGGATACGGCAACAACAAACGTTACTAAAAAACTTCAGGGGCATTTAAGCCCTTACAATCCAATAAACATGATGTCTGTTTCCGGTGCCCGTGGATCTATCGACCAGATTCGTCAGCTCTGCGGAATGCGTGGACTTATGGCAAACACTTCGGGTCGTGCAATCGACGTTCCTATCAGAGCCAACTTCCGTGAAGGATTGAATGTTTTGGAATACTTTATTTCTTCCAGAGGTGCTCGTAAAGGTCAGGCAGATACAGCTTTAAGAACGGCTGACTCAGGTTACCTTACAAGACGTCTTGTTGACGTTTCTCAGGACGTTATTATCCGTGAGGATGATTGCGGTTCGACTGACGGCGTATGGGTTCAGGAAATTAAAGACGGTAATGAAAAAATCGAGGATTTGGCATCGCGACTTTTAGGCAGATTCCCGGTAAACGATGTTGTCGATCCTGCAACAGGCGAAGTTTTAGCTACAACCGATAAATATATAGATGTATTTACTGCAGATAAAATTGTTAAAGCCGGTATTAAAAAAGTCCAGCTTCGTTCAGTTCTTAACTGCAAGTGCAAATACGGTGTATGCGCAAAATGTTACGGCGCAAACCTTGCAACAAGTGAAATCGTAAATGTTGGCGAAAGTGTCGGTATTATTGCTGCTCAGTCTATCGGTGAACCCGGTACTCAGCTTACGATGAGAACTTTCCATACAGGCGGTGTTGCCCAAGGTTCTGACATTACACAGGGTCTTCCTCGTGTACAGGAACTATTTGAAGCACGTAGGCCGAAAGTTCTTTCAATTCTTTCTGAAATCGAGGGTGAAGTTTCCTTCAAGACAGAAAAGAATGACAATTATGCCGTTATTACAAACCCCGAAGATGGAGAGGTAAGATCGTATCATATACCTTACAATGCACGCTTGAAAATCAAAGAAGGCGAATATATAGAAAAGGGAACGGAAATGACCACTGGTGCATCCGATCCTCAGGATATACTTCGTATAAAAGATGAAGCTGCGGTTCAGGAATATATCACACAGGAAGTTCAAAAGGTTTACCACAGACAAGGCGTTGACATTAACGATAAGCATATTGAAATAATTATACGCCAAATGATGCGAAAGGTTAAGATTGTTGATCCCGGTTCCGAACTGGATCTTCTTGTCGGAAGAGTTATCGATAAATCAGAACTCTTGGATCGTATGGTAAAATATGAAAAAGAAGTTGCTGAAGGTAAGGATGTTAAGCCAATTGTCACTGAGCCTGTATTACTTGGTATTACAAAATCGGCGTTGGCAACCGAAAGCTTCCTTTCTGCCGCATCATTCCAGGAAACAACAAAGATCCTTACGGAAGCTGCTATAAAAGGCAAAACAGATATGCTTGTTGGATTAAAAGAAAACGTTATTATCGGTAAGCTTATCCCTGCCGGAACAGGTCTTGAACGTTATAGAAACGTTGTTGTTAATTCAAACGAATAAAAGTTCGATTAAAATTCGTTTTTAAAAGCTTAAAAGTATTGCAAAAATAGCATTTTTGTGATATAATAAGGAATAGCCGCTTATTGTAAATAAACGGGAAATTTTTATGAAGGAGGTGCCATATGCCAACCTTTAACCAATTAGTGCGCAAGGGTAGACAGGATGCTATTTATAAATCAACATCCCCCGCTCTCCAAAAGAGCCTTAACACCCTTAAAAAACGCACAGTAACCCAGAGCTCCCCGCAAAAAAGAGGTGTTTGTACAGTTGTTAAAACTCAAACTCCGAAAAAGCCTAACTCTGCTATGCGTAAAGTTGCAAGAGTACGTTTAACAAACCTTGCAGAAGTTACTGCATACATCCCGGGTATCGGTCATAATTTGCAGGAGCACAGTGTGGTTCTCATTAGAGGTGGCCGTGTTAGAGACCTGCCTGGTGTTCGTTATCACATCATCAGAGGCGCACTTGATGCTCAAGGCGTTGCAGATCGTAAACAAGGCCGTTCCAAGTACGGCGTTAAACGTCCGAAGGCGGGCAAAAAATAATAGCCGCACAACAAACACAGTAGGTTTAAAGAATGAAAGCATTATTCGTTTAAGTGCTTGATATATATATCAGGTGCTTACGGGAGTGCACAACCGTAGCATTCGGTTGTTAAAAGCTTTCGAGTACCTATGAAATCATTATTATAATGAAGGAGGGAAGTTAAGTGCCGAGAAGAGGAAATATTCCGAAGAGAGAGGTTCTGCCTGATCCTATTTATAACAGTCAGCTTGTTTCTAAGCTCATCAACAGCATTATGCTTGACGGTAAGAAGGGTGTTGCCCAGAAAATCGTTTATGATGCGTTTGATATAGTTAAGGAAAAAACAGGTAAGGATCCTTTGGAAGTTTATATGCAGGCAATGGAAAACATTATGCCTGTTTTAGAGGTTAAGGCAAGACGTGTTGGAGGTTCAAACTACCAGGTTCCTATGGAAGTAAGACCTGAAAGACGTACAACCTTAGGCCTTCGTTGGCTCACAATGTATGCTCGTAACAGAAACGAGAGAACCATGAAGGAAAGACTCGCTAACGA
This sequence comes from Clostridiales bacterium, assembly GCA_003343705.1. GTDB lineage: Bacteria > Bacillota > Clostridia > Oscillospirales > UBA644 > QAKR01. The sequence goes on from QAKR01000025.1 coordinate 5,144, forward strand.
AATTCTTGACGCAATAAACAGCCAGGGCGGAGCTTTCAAAAAGAAAGAAGACACCCACAAGATGGCAGAAGCAAACAAAGCGTTTGCTCACTACAGATGGTAATTTTTCCGTTACTTAGATTTATTAAAGGAGATATAAAATGCCAAGAACACATGCAATAGAACTTTATAGAAATATAGGCATAATGGCTCATATCGACGCGGGAAAAACTACCACGACGGAACGTATACTGTTTTATACCGGTATAAATCATAAAATGGGTGAAACCCATGATGGTTCCGCAACAATGGACTGGATGGAGCAGGAACAGGAAAGAGGTATAACAATTACCTCTGCTGCTACAACCGCTTATTGGAAGGGGCACCGTATTAACATCATTGATACACCGGGCCACGTTGACTTTACTGTAGAAGTTGAACGTTCACTTCGCGTACTTGACGGTTCTGTAACCGTATTTTGTGCAAAAGGCGGCGTTGAACCACAGTCGGAAACAGTATGGCGCCAGGCAGATAAATATAAGGTCCCTCGTATGGCATATGTCAATAAAATGGACATTATGGGTGCTGATTTTTACAGAGTTGTTAAAATGATGAAAGAGCGTTTAAAATGTAACGCTGTTCCTATTCAACTCCCGATCGGTGCAGAGGACGACTTTAAAGGCATTATTGACCTAGTCGAAATGAAAGCTTACATCTACAATGATGACTTGGGAAAGGATATTTCTGTAATTGACATCCCTGATGACATGAAAGAAATTGCCAACCAGTATCATGAAGAGATGATTGAGCATGTTGCCGAACAGGACGAAGCCATTATGGAAAAGTATCTGGACGGACAAACTATTTCTATTGAAGAAATTAAACAATGTATACGCAGAGCCACTATAGCCAATGATATGGTTCCGGTGGTATGCGGTACCTCATACAGAAACAAAGGCGTGCAGAAATTGCTTGACGCAATTGTTGAATATATGCCGTCTCCAGTTGATATTCCTCCTGTTGGTGGTATAAACCCCAGTACAGAAGAAGAAGTCGAAAGACATGCAAATGACGATGAGCCTTTTTCTGCGCTCGCTTTTAAAATTATGACAGACCCCTTTGTTGGAAAACTTTGCTTTTTCCGTGTTTATTCAGGTAAGATTAAAACCGGTTCAACGATTTTAAATTCTACTAAAGATAACAAAGAACGTTTAGGTCGTATTTTAAGAATGCATTCCAATCACCGTGAAGACGTTGATGAGGTTTATGCAGGTGATATTTGCGCTGCTGTTGGTTTTAAAAACACAACAACAGGTGATACCTTATGTTTTGAAAACAACCCGGTTATTCTGGAATCAATGGAATTCCCTGATCCAGTTATCCGTGTTGCTATTGAGCCTAAGACTAAAGCAAGCCAGGAAAAAATGGGCATAAGCCTTATGAAGCTTGCTGAAGAAGACCCGACCTTCAGAACTTATACTGATGAAGAAACAGGTCAGACAATTATTGCGGGTATGGGAGAGCTTCACCTTGAAATTATCGTAGATAGACTTTTACGTGAGTTTAAAGTTGAAGCAAACGTAGGTAAACCTCAGGTTTCCTACAAAGAAACCATTCGTAAAAAGGTTGACCAGGATTGCAAATATGCACGTCAGTCTGGTGGTAAGGGGCAGTATGGTCATGTTAAAATTACTATTGAACCTAATGAACCCGGTAAGGGATATGAGTTTATAAACAGCATTGTCGGCGGTGCAATACCTAAGGAATATATTCCTGCAGTAGATGCCGGTATCCAGGGCGCTATGCAAAATGGTGTTTTGGCAGGTTATAATGTTGTTGACGTTAAAGTAACTCTTTACGATGGTTCTTATCACGAGGTCGACAGTTCTGAAATGGCATTTAAGATTGCCGGTTCTATGGCATTTAAAGATGCAATGAGAAAAGCTGACCCTGTTTTAACAGAGCCTATGATGAAAGTTGTTGTTATTGTTCCGGAAGAGTATATGGGAGATGTTATCGGCGATATTAACTCACGCAGAGGACAGATCCAGAGCCTCGACTCCGTTACAGGCGCACAACAAATTACAGCTTTTGTACCTCTTTCCGATATGTTCGGTTATGCTACCGACCTTCGTTCAAAAACACAAGGCCGTGGCGTATATTCAATGGAACCCAGCCATTTTGCAGAGGTTCCGAAGTCCATTCAGGAAAAGATTATTGCCGAAAGAGGCAGAGCAAATCAGTAACCTTAATTTTATATATATTTATTACTAAGGAGGAAAATAAAAATGGCAAAAGCTAAATTTGAAAGAAGCAAGCCGCATGTAAACATCGGCACCATCGGTCACGTTGACCATGGTAAGACAACTCTTACAGCAGCTATCACAAAATATCTCGCACTTCAGGGTAAAGCTAAATTCGAAGCATATGATATGATCGACAAAGCTCCTGAGGAAAGAGAAAGAGGAATAACAATTAACACATCTCACGTTGAGTATGAAACTGACGCTCGTCACTATGCTCACGTTGACTGCCCGGGACATGCTGACTACATCAAAAACATGATTACCGGTGCTGCACAGATGGACGGTGCTATCCTTGTTGTTGCCGCATCAGACGGTGTTATGGCTCAGACAAGCGAACACATCCTTCTTGCTCGTCAGGTTGGCGTTCCTGCTATCGTTGTATTTATGAATAAAGTTGACCAAGTAGACGACGAAGAGCTTCTCGAAATCGTTGACATGGACATCCGTGAAATCCTTGATAAGTATAGCTTCCCCGGCGATGATACTCCTATCATCAAAGGTTCTGCTCTTAAAGCTCTTGAAAGCGATTCTAAGGATATTGAAGCTCCTGAATATGCTTGTATTAAAGAACTTATGGCAGCTGTTGACAGCTTCGTTCCTACACCGGAAAGAGATGACAACCAGCCGTTCCTTATGCCTATAGAAGACGTTATGACAATTTCCGGCCGTGGTACAGTTGTAACCGGTAGAGTTGAGAGAGGTATGCTCAAACTCAACGAAGAAGTTGAAATCGTTGGTCTTGAAGAAGAAAGCAAAAAGACAGTTGTTACCGGTATTGAAATGTTCCACAAGCTTCTTGACTTTGCAGAAGCTGGCGACAACACAGGTTGTTTGCTTCGTGGTATTCAAAGAAAAGACGTTAGAAGAGGCCAAGTTCTTGCTAAACCGGGATCAATTCATCCTCATACAAAATTCAATGGTCAGGTATACGTTCTTACTGAAAAAGAAGGCGGACGTCATAAGCCGTTCGTTTCTAACTATAGACCTCAGTTCTATTTCAGAACAACAGACGTTACAGGTGTTATCACTCTTCCTGAAGGTGTTGATATGTGTATGCCCGGCGACAACGTAACAATCTCAGTTGAACTTATCACTCCGATTGCTATTGAAAAAGGCCTTCGTTTTGCTATCCGTGAAGGTGGTAAAACAGTTGGTTCAGGCGTTGTTTCCGAAATTAATGCTTAATTTCATTTAAATAAAAACCGTTGAGAGAAATCTCAACGGTTTTTTATTGTAGTTAAAGTTATAAGATGAGTGTATCAGTAAAGTGTAAGAGGAAATAAAAGTTATATATATGTGAAAATAAATTGACAGAAATAGTAAGATATGATATTATATATAAAGTATATAAAATATTAAATATTTTCAGGAGGGAATATTAATGAAAAATACAATTTGCATAGTTTTACTTTTTGTTTTTACCTTTATTTTTAGTTCATGTTCTTTAAAGAACAATGAAACAGACGAAACAGCCAATGAATTAAAGGATCTAACATTTAATAATAACAGGCAAGCTGCTGCGCAAATCATACAGCCAGAAAACGGTGTATATAAAGACGAGTATTTTAAATTTCAACTTACATTTCCTGAAAGTTGGGAAGGTTTATTTCAGATAAGGGCTTTAGGGAATGACGGTCTTGTAGTTTTATATTTTGGAGAAAGTAATTTTAGCAACCATTATAAGCTTTCAAATGCAGAAGGATACGGACTGCCTTTATTTTATCTGGGTACTGAGATGTTCTTAAGGAATTTTAGTGGTTCTGTTAAAAATATTATTAAAATCGGAACTGTAGGTGAAACAAGTTTTTATTCATTTGATTTAGGTGATATACAAACTTTATTTTATGATGTATTAAATTCAAAGGATATAAATAAAAACTATTCAGAAGAAGAAATAGAAAAGATACGTAAAGATGAGAAAAAGTGCGAAGAGATGCTTAACCAAAAAAAATTAGTTTTGGAAACATTTATTCCGACAGCAGAAAAAATTATCAATACCAAACAAGAGGTCGTAATCGGGGATTGTGGAAGATATGTAAACAAGGAATTGGGTGTTGGTCTTACCTTCCCTGAAACATGGAAAGGTTTTTATTCTATACAAAATGTTTGTGATGGTTGCTATGTGGTTTGTTATACCGGTAAAAGCAACGTTAGTAAATATTACGATGAATTCTTAAATATAACCGGAATCCCGTTGTTTTTTATTGCAAACGATAAATATATTGCTTCAATGCGTGATAAATCATACTCTGAAGATGAAACAGTAAAACTTAATTCCATTTGGAACAGCGTTGGTAATTCTTTTGGAGAAACAATTTCTGTTTTTTCTACAAGTAGATTAACAAATGTTTTCAACGATAAAATAGATGTACCTGACTCATTATTAAACGACAACAAAGATGATTTAAAATTTGATTATGAGATGTATGATCAGATGTTTTCAGATTTAATATCAACTATTTCAAAAAGTTTGATAGAAGTGACTTTTTAAGTTTAGTATAATAGGAGATGTAAAAATTAAAGAACATGCGTTGTTATGATATAAAAGTAACTGTTATTTCTTATAAATAGATATTTCAAAGTAATTTCAAATATCTATACATAAAATCATTTTAAAGCATGAAAAGCGATTATAAATTTAGCAGATATGTTAACTCTATATGATATGCAGAATTTTTTGGATATGAAATATGTAAAGCATCTTTTATTTTTTTCATGTATTCAGAGAACTATATGAGAATAAGTATGATTATCTTCATTTAACAATGTATTTAAATGAATTATCAGTCAATCTGTTATTATATGTTAGAAAGAGGTTTTAATTTATGAAAATACATATATTCCTATTAAGCCTAACTTTAATTTCTTTAGTTTTAACAGCCTGTTCAAACAGTGAAGTTTTCAGTAAGGAAACTGGTGATAATAAGAACTTAGAAGAAACAGTCTTAGATTTACGTCTTAAAACAGACGAATTATATAAAGAAAACTCTGTCAGTGGTGAAGAGATAGTTCTGTACAATAACAATATTTATTATAGTGCGCAGGAAAGTGAGGTTGGTCTTTTTAAAGTATGTAAAGGGCAAACTCCCGAAAAAATTTATGATAAAAATGTATTTGATATTATTATAAAAAATGAAACAATTTATTGTTGTGAATATTTTTCAATGGAGAGATTTGGGTTAATGAAGATTAATCTGGATGGCACCGAATATGTTTCTTACTGCCCTGAAAATTCAAGTCAGTTTTCTTTGACAATGTTAAATGAGGAGCTTTACTATCTAGAAAACTCATATTCACAAAATTCTTCGATATATAATGACGACTGTGATTTTTCAAGAAGCCTCAGATGTTTAAATTTAATTTCAGGGGAAGTAACAACCGTAATTGAGGATGTTGGGTCTTATAAAATATCAGCTAAAAAAATATATTTTACAACATTAGACAGCCGTAATATATTACTGACAGGTTGTAATGAAAGCCCTGAAATTATAGTTGAAAAAACAAGCAGTAAAATTACAGATTTTTATGTATATAACGGAATTTTATATTATGGTTGCTCTTTAAACCTGGTTGCGTTGGAACTCTCTGATAAAAAAGTTTTAAGCACCGAAGTCGGAAGCGAAGTCTGTAATTTTTTTGTTTACGACGGGTGTCTCTATTACACCTGTATAGGGGTTGATGGCTGCTGTGTTATGTCTTTTGACGGTGTTACTGTAAAATCTCATGTAAAAGTGTTTAAAGATACAGAGTATGCTATTTTTAACGATTGTATTTATTATATTAATCGCGAAAACCTATTCTGTAAGTATGATATAAATAATACAAAGGAGGTTGTTGTGTTTCCGTTAGTTTGGTTTAACTACACTATAACAGAAAAGAATCTATACTTTTTTAAAAGAACAGGTGATAATATAACGATATGTAGTTTTGACACTGCCGGTTCTTTATGTGAATTTTAATCGAACAGCCAATTAAATAGAATAAAACTGTAAACGACACAGGGAAGGGCTTCTCTGTGTCGTTTCTAAAATATTATAGACGGTTAAAAATCAAATAAAAACACCATAAATTATTCTACACATAATAATTTATCTCCCGTTACTCTGTCCCAAATAGTAAAAAATATTAATCCTACCAAACATGAAATTGCGCCAAAGAAAAACGACAGGGATATGTTTCTTTCTGCAAGCGCTCCAAACATCATATTTGTTGATATTCCCACAGAGTTAATAATTACCGCATATATACTGAGATTTGTTGCCCTGTTTTCAGAGATCACTTGCCTGTTTTGCAAATTTATTTGTAATGGTTGGAATAAACTAAATACAATTCTAAGTAATAAAACTGCTGCTATTGATACAACTGCTGATGATGTAAAAGCTAAAGATATACATGAAATTATAGCAATAAGATAACATATTTTAGAAAGTTTAAAGGCTCCTATTTTCTCAGTCACTTTTGATGAGAAGGTGGAACATAACCCTAAAAGTGTAACTAAAATATAAACTAAGCCAATTGTATTTAAGGATATCCCCGCTTTTACATATTGTATTTGATTAATGAAAACTGTTATAGTTTGGTGTGTCTCGTTTAACAATGCTACGCTTATAAGAAAAAATAATAAACTTTTATTTTTAAATACAAGAACGATTAGCTTTAAAAATCCTGTGTTGTTATTTTTAATTTTATCTTTTTGTTTACTTTTAACTTCAACAAGAAACAGAGATAATAACAAAGACAACCCATATGATATTGCCGTTAATAACGCGGAAAGTTTATAATTTGATCCTATAAAAAATGAATAAATAAGTGATGCAATTAATAATCCGCTTGTTCCTAAACCGTTGTATATTCCAAAGACCTTATGGCTTTCTTCTTTTTTACAGGATAAGTATAGTATGCTTGTATCAACTCCCGAAAGACCTGCTAGTACAACGCTGAGTATAATTCTTTCAGCAAGAAAACCAAAAAATCCAGAGGCTTTCCAAAAAACAATCTTAGATATAAAAAACAATGTGTTACAGATAATTATTGTGCGTTTATAACCTATTTTATCTGCAATTATGCCCCAGGGAAGCTCTAGAACAATACATAGTGCAAGTGATATGCTTTCTATTATAGTAATTTCAAAAATAGTAACACCTTGAGCCTGTCGATAGAGAGTCGCTATGGGTCCATAAAAAACCATACCCTGTAAGCCTGCAATAGCATACATGATATATAAATTTTTTTTATACATTAAAACCATCCTTTTTATTTTTTTGCATAACAAAACAAACCATTTTAATATGGTTACAAAAGTTTTAATGCAATTAAATTGGATAGTTCATGTATGTTAACTCCTATTGTAAAGATCAATTCAATTTATTATACAATAATTTTAATATTTTTTCAAGTATAAGCTTAATTAAAAGTAATTATTGCTTTCTACAATTTATGCAATTTTATATTGTACCAGAATTATTAGATTAAACTTAACATAAAATAATAAGTTTATTTCCTAAATCCTTATGTATACATATCATTTTAAAGTAAAAATATTTATAATTAATCATACAATAATTTTTAATTATTATGTCGATTTTAGATGCTATATAACAGGTTTTGCGAAGTATTTTATACTATTCGACATTTAATATTAAAATGTGACAAAAATATGAATTTAAAAAAAGGTATTGACAAATTGAAAAAAGTGTGATATTATTGTAACGGATAAAGGGTTATCCTCACGATAATAGCAAAACATGCGAAAGCGTGTGACGCAAAGCCAGATGGGTCTAAGGGTGTTAAAACCTATGACAGCCGGTTGCCGAACGAAATGCTTTTAAATAGCGTACATATAGTAATTGCTATGTTTTTGTTGTGCGCTCAAAAAAAGAATATTTACGGTTCGGGAAATCCGAACCGTATTTTGTTTTATTTAAAAATAGTTTTATCGGCTTTAATTTTAACTATTTGATTCCTAAACAAAATACGATTTGGAAAAATGCTTGTAAGGGTACAAGTAGAAAGGTATGGTTAAAAGTGGAACAAGCAATCACAATTATCGGGGCTACGGCTATAGGGGCAGCGTTAAAGTACCCAATGACAGTGATTAAAAGTTTGCTTCTGAGAAAGCGCTCTTTAGATGCAAGCGAAACCAAGATTGAAAAAATTCTTTTACCGATCTTAATGGGTATTGCAGGCGGCCTTTTAGGATGGAGTATTGGATTTGGTTTTAATCTTATTTATGATTTGTTGTTGCTTTTTATCTGTGCCTTAATTGCGGTTATTGATTATAACCATCGCATCATTCCAAATGATCTGATACTGGCGATTATAGTATTAACGCTTGTATTCGGATTACCTCGGTTAGTTGAATTTAACTTTTGGTCAGCACTTCTTGGCTTTTCGGTCTGTTTCGTTTTATTTTTAATACCGGCGATATTTAAGAAAAAAATAGGAGCCGGAGATGTAAAACTTGCAGGAGCTATGGGTTTTTGCACAGGATTTATGGGCAGTATGTATGCAATTGTCATCATGGGTGTGTTAATTCTTTTTTATTCTTTCTTAGAGAAAAATACTACATTTACTTTGATGATGAAAAGTTACATCCCTATGGGTCCGTTTATAGCAATTGCGATAATATCGCAACAAATAATTCTACATATTATTTAGTTTAATAATTGCTATGTGTAAAACAGAAAAAGTGTTCAACAGTTATTTCAAAGCGAGGATGTAAGTTTTAGGTTTCTAAAAAATTATTTTGGAGGGTTAAAAATGTTAAAAAGATTTTTTAAAGATGAAAGTGGCCAAGGCATGGTAGAATACGGTTTAATAATTGCGGTAATTGCTGTTGTTGTTATTGGGACTCTTGCTATATTGGGAACAAATATAAAAGGTATTTTCCAAGATGCAACAGACAGTCTTACTCCCCCCGCAACTCCGCCGGCAGCATAAATATAACAAAATCGCCTGCATACCTATGTTCATAACAGGGAGTGATAAAATGAAAAAATTCATACATAGATGTACCAATCGTGAGGATGGACAGGCTATGGTAGAATTTGCTTTATCACTCCCGATTATTTTAATTTTATTATGTGGAATTATAGATTTTGGTTGGGTTGGTTTTAATATGCTAACATTACAAAATGTTACAAGAGAAGGTGTTCGTTCAGGTATAGTTGTTTCAGATGTTGTGTCTAACAACGCTAAAGTAAGCCAACGAATACGCGATATGGCCCCCGATTATGTTAAAGACAGTGTTGAAATATACATTACATATTCTGATCCTGTAAATTTTAAATCTGGCGATATTACTGTTGTTACAAAATATCGTCTAAAAACAATAACTCCGTTCTCAGGAATATTTACAAAAAACGGTGAATTTGCACTGGAAGCGGAATGTACAATGAAAATGAGTTGACATGAGAAAATTAAATCAAATTTATAAAAATGAAAATGGTTCTTCGAATGTTCTTATCGTATTAAGTATGACTATACTTATTTCAATGGTTGCAATGGTTGTAGATTTTAGTACAGCATACATAAAAACATCTCAAACTCAGACAGCTGCAGACGCAGCTGTTTTAGCAGCAGGCCTTTATCTACCTGTTAAAAAAACAGATTTAACAAGACAATCGGAGATTAAAAATATAGCTAAAAGTTATCTTGAAAAAAATGGAATAATAAACAGCTCTGTTGATGATGTTTATTTTACGAACGAAAATAACGGTTATTACTTTTCAATCGGGATAAATGTATCAGAAGCTTCTAAAACAGGATTTGCGAGAATAATGGGAATAAATGAAATAGCTTTTACCCGATCAGCAGAAGCATGTACTTTACCGTGTTCGTCAACATCCGATACCGTTCCTTTAGGTGTTAAAAAAACAGTTCTTGAAAATTTAATAGCTTCCGGAAATACAAAACATGTTATATTAAAATATGGATCTAAGACTAATGATCTGGGTCAAGGTGCTTTTGGTGCAATAGATTTGGACGGAGTAAAGGGCGGCGGTGCTAATGATTACTCTCAATGGCTTGAAAACGGATATTTAGGCGAAATAAATATTGGTGATGTTTTACCAGTAGAGTCCGGGAATATGTCAGGGCCAACATATTATGCAATAAGCAAAAGGTATAATTCCTGTACACATTTTCAAAGCCAAGGCGGATGTACAGCCGAACATTATGCTTCAGGATGCCCTCGTGTAATGAAGGTTAATGTGGTTGAATACTTAAATAATAATAAGAATGTAAAAATAACAGGCTTTGCAGCATTTGTTTTAGAAGATTATAACACATATCAATCAACCGGGTGTGTAGTTGGTTCTTATGTAGACATGGTAAATGTAGGCTCTGAGCACGGCGATACAACCGGTACAGCTGAAAATTATGGTGTTTATAGCTTGGCACTAAGTAAGTAAGGGGTTTCAATTGATGAAAAAAGTTTATATAATTGCTGCCATATCGGCTGTTATAACTGGTATTTTATTATTTGTTTTTTTAACTAAACTTGAGAAGAATAAAAGTATTAAACCTGAATATGAAACCATCGTTGTGGCGGCTCAAGATATTCCGGCTTTTACATCTATTAAAGAAGAAATGATAAAAGCTGTGCAAATACCTAAAGGTGGGGCGCATGAAAAAGTTGCCAGAGAAACCGGGATTGTTATTGGCAGCATGTGTGAAAGCCAGATCTTATCGGGCGAACAAATTATAATTGATAAGTTAAAAAATCAAGGTGAAAACAAAAGCGGCATTGCTTATATAATCCCCGAAAAAATGCGGGCAATATCAATTGCCGTTGACGATATAAGCGGTGTTTCAGGTTTTATAAAACAAGGTGATTATGTAGATATTATAGCAAGTATTACAACCGCATATTTGCCTGATGGTACAAAAAAAGAAAATCCCTCTAATTTTACCGCAGTTATTGCGGAAAATATTTTAGTCGCAGCTTTAGATAAATCATTAAGTCCCAAAACTGAAATCAGCAGTACTACTCCGACGCCTACATATTCTACAATAACTCTGATAGTATCTCCTCAAGATGCAATGAAAATTATACAGAGTTATAAAAATGGGCAGATAACAGTTTCACTTCGGGCTGTAGGTGACCATTCGGAAAATGATACTCCAGCTTTAGACGGCGAAAAAATATTAGTACAATAACCTAAACAACAGAGGTAAATATGGAACAAATTCGCATTATAACAGCAGCATTCTCTGAAAATGACTTAAAATTAATTTCAGATATAATAGAAGATGAAACCTTCAAGCAAACAATTTTTGTTCAACCTAATAATAACGGGTTGCAAAAAGCCGGGACACAACCTGCGGATGTTCTGATTATTTGTACAACAGGTAATACCGACGATGAGCTGGATTTTGCGGAACGGATGTATATGACAAGAGGCGACTTAACTATTATCTTGTTATGTGCAAATTTAACAACACAGATAATAGATAAAGCAATGCTGTCAGGCGTTGGTCGGGTTATTGACATCAACTCTACTTCTGATGAAATTAAAACAGCTATTCTTGAAACATATAACAGGACAAAAAATCGCATAGGTTCAGTAAAAACTAACGTAAGTACTTATGAATCAAAAATAATTTCGGTTTTTTGCCCTAAAGGCGGGACCGGAAAAACAACTATTTCAGTTAATCTTGCTGTGTCTCTTGCAAGTATCGGTAAAAAAGTAGCACTCGTGGATTTTGATTTGCAATTTGGGGATGTAGCAGTTTTTCTTGACATTACAAAAGCCGATTCTATATATGACCTTGTAGAAGAAAATAACTTTGAGTTGAGTTCAATAAAAAGCTATTTGATAAGACATTATAGCGGAATAAGTGTTATGCTTGCTCCGTCAACTCCTGAGTATGCAGAGCTTATAAAAGCTACACATATTGAAAAAATACTTACAAAATTAAGAAGCGAGTTTGATTATATTATAATTGATATGACACCTGCTTTTAATGACTGTTCTATTGCGGCACTGGATTTATCGGATATAGTATATTTTATTGTCACAGAAGATATTTCTACAATACGTAATGCGAAAACATGTTTCGGCATCTTAGATATGATAGGTGTCTCTTCAAAAATACAATTGATTGTAAATAAAGACGGAATATCCACAATCACTGTTAAAGATGTAGAAGATGTTTTAGGAACAACTGCGGTTGTTGTTTTACCAAATGAGCAAAAAACTACTACTCATGCTATAAATTGCGGAGTTCCGGTTGTGCTAAGTGATAAAAAATCTAAATTTACGCATGCTATGCTTTCTTTTGCAAAAAGTTTAGCAACAGAAAAATAAGGTGACTTTTTATGGGGCTTCTCGAGCGAATAGATAAAAGTGCAGTTAATCAAACTAAAGGTGCTGTCCAGGAACAGACAGACGAATTTGCACAAATTCGTGATAAAGTTCATCTTGAAGTAGTAGATGCATTAAACAAGCAGGAAGAAAAACAAAATGGAAAAAAGCTTACAGAATCAGAAACGAGAGGCATAATTGATGATGCCCTTGAAACTCTTGCGACCAATGTTCCCAGGCCTGATAAACGGCGAATAGCAGATGAATTATATGATCAGATTTGTGGACTGGGGCCCATTGAAAAACTACTTCTTGATCCGTCTATAAGCGAAATTATGGTTAACGGACCAAAACAGATTTATGTTGAAAAAAAAGGTAAGCTTGTTTTAACGGATATTACATTTATTAATGAGGATCAACTTTTAAATGTTATCGACCGTATTGTTTCTCCTTTGGGCAGACATATAGATGAAGCAAACCCTATGGTTGATGCCCGGCTTCCGGACGGTTCACGTGTAAATGCGGTGATTGCACCGTTATCATTAAAGGGACCGCTTCTTACTATCAGAAAGTTTTCTAAGTCTCCGCTTACTATCCAAAATCTCATAGATTTCGGATCACTTAATTTTAAAATGGCGTCCTTTTTGGAAGCTTGTGTAAAAGGCCGTTTAAATATTGTTGTATCAGGTGGTACCGGTAGTGGTAAAACAACTTTATTAAATGTTTTGTCGGCATACATACCTCACGACGAAAGGATTGTAACAATTGAAGATGCTGCTGAAATTCAATTGCGACAAGATCATGTTTTAACTCTTGAAAGTCGCCCTGCAAATATAGAAGGAAAAGGGCAGGTTTTAATACGCGATTTGGTAAGAAACTCACTTCGTATGCGACCTGATAGGATCGTTGTCGGAGAGGTCAGAGGCGGAGAAGCCCTTGATATGCTTCAAGCAATGAACACAGGTCATGACGGATCTATGACAACAGGACATGCTAATACACCTAGAGATATGCTTGCAAGATTGGAAACAATGGTTTTAATGGCAGGCATGGAGCTTCCTTTAAGCGCGATTCGCCAACAAATTGCAAGTGCAATTGATATAATTATTCAACAAACACGTTTAAGAGATGGGAGCAGAAAGGTAACAAGTATAACAGAAATTCTCGGCATGGAAGGCGACGTTATTATAACACAAGATATATTTACATACGAGCATAGTTTTGATCAAAATGGTAAAGGTCGCTTTAGCGCAACCGGAATAAAACCTCATTGCTGCAATAAAATTGTGGATAACGGAATCGGTATTCGGGATGACTGGTTTTCTTGATTATAAACAGAATTTTTTGGAGGGCAAATGAAATATATTATTATAATATTCACTATACTAACATTTTTCTGTGTATTTACAGCCTTTATTTACTTAATTAAAAAAAAATCTATATCAGAAAAACGACGTATAGAAAAATTGTTTTCATCAAGTCAAAAATCTCTGAAAAATTCCAGAAGTAGAACAAATGAAGTAACAAATCACAAAAGCAGCAGGCATTATCTAGATAAATTGTCCGATGAGTTATACGTTGCAAATATTTTTTTAAGACCCGAAGAGTTTATTATTATCTGGCTGGTTTCATCTATAGTCATACCGGTTGTACTCTTATTTTTAGGGGCAAATGCCATTATGTGTTTAGGCGTTGCAATAATAGGTGCTGTTTTACCTATAACATATGTTAAATTAAAACGCCGCAAGCGCTTGGCTCAGTTTGACAAACAATTACTTGATTCATTATCAATTATATGTAATTCATTAAGAGCCGGGCTTTCATTCCAAACAGCAATGCACTGCATATCTCAAGAAATGGAAGAGCCTATTTCTAAAGAGTTTGGACGGGTTTACAGAGAATGTCAAATGGGGATGTCGCTTGAACTTAGTTTTCAAAGGCTTGTTGAGCGAACAGAAAATAAAGATCTGGAACTTATGTGTTCTGCGGTTTTAATTCAAAAGCAGATAGGTGGCAACTTAGCAACAGTTTTAGATAATATTGTTGGTACTATAGAAGAAAGAGTTAAAATGAAGAGAGAGATAAAAACTCTTACTTCTGCAGGAATGATGAGTGGGTATATTATTGGGGCTTTACCTCTGTTTATGCTTGTTATAATGATGGTTTTAAATCCTACCTATGTAGAAGTTCTTTTCACTACACAAATGGGAAACATTATGCTTATTGCAGCGGTTGTTCTCGAAGCTATAGGGTTTAGCATTGTTAAAAAAATAGTTTCTATAAAAATGTAGGTGATAGAATGAATGCAGTTATATTATCTGCCGGAGTAACAATATTCTTTTTAATAACTTCATTTCTTTATCCTCAGGGCAAAAAATGGGATAAAACAAAAAATCGTCTTAAAGAGATTAATGATTTAAAGAAAGAATACGCAGATGAAGAATTAAAAAAACCATTTTTTATACGTGTAATTAAACCATTTACGGTGAAATTAACAAACCTGTTTAAAAAGTTATCCGGTAAAAAGGACCATGAAACAGTTAGTAAAAATTCTTTAAAAATAGAAAAAATGCTTAAAACCGCAGCTATTGGGTTAAACGCAAGCGAGTTCACTGCTTTAAAAATGTTTATTTTATTAGCGACTACCGGTGTTGGGTTATTCCTGTTTTTATTATTACCTGTTGATATCTTACCTAAATTTTTAATAATGATGCTTTTTATTTGTGTAGGAATGGTTGGGCCGCAGTATTATTTAAAAAATCGTATAAAGCAAAGAAAATCAAGTATAGTTCGTGACCTGCCTGATATAATGGATTTATTGGTTGTCAGTATTGAGGCTGGTCTTGGTTTAGACGCTGCAATTAACCGTTTATATGAAAAAAATAAATGTGTTGCATTGCAGGAGTTGTATAGTAGTGTGAGGGATGTACAAATGGGTGTTCCAAGAAAAATCGCATTAAAAGAAATGTCTGACAGATGTAGTGTCAAAGAATTGACATCATTTGTTACCGCATTAATACAAGCAGAACAGCTTGGAGTTGCAATTAAGAATGTATTGGTTTCCCAGGCCGAGAGACTAAGAGAAGAACGCAGACAATGTATAAAAGAGAAAGCTTCAAAGGCTCCGATTAAAATAATGATACCAACAATAATGTTTATTTTTCCTGTAATATTTATTATTATATTGGGGCCTGCCGCCATGAGTCTTTTAGATTTATTTAAGTAAAAAAGAAGGATGTAAAAAAATGAACACGGTGAAAATAAATTCCACAGACCAGGATCTAACGGTTTATAATGCTTGCACATATTTTACTCGTTTACGTGGCCTTATAGGAAAAAATTTAGATGATGTAGATGGGTTATTATTAACACCGTGCAATCAAATTCATACGTTTTTTATGTCCTTTCCTATTGATGTTATTTATTTAGATAAGAAAGGCTGTATTTTAAAAATTGATGAAAATGTACCAAAGGGAATGGTTTTAAAAAAGGTTAATGGTGCGTACAGAATTTTAGAAATAAAAGCAAATCATTCTCAAAAATTTAATTTAACCGAAAACCTTATTTTGGAGGTACAGTAATGGAGTCTTCTCTTGTTGTAAATGAAAATCGAGATAATATTTTAGATGATGTTGATATTTTGCGAATAAAAACAGACAGGAAAATTAATTTACCGCGTGCAATCTTCGGATATGATGTTAAACGTGTTGATCAAACAATATTAGAGTTAAAAGATTTATTTAATACTCAAAACGAAACGTTTACAGCAGAAAGTGATGCATTAAAACAGGAATGCACACGTCTGTTAAATACTATAGATGAACAAGATAAAAAAATTAATAATTTATCAAACCAAATCCAAGAAGTTCAGTCAGAGTTGTTATTAGCTAAAGAAGATTTAAAAAACTCTCGTTTACGCGAGGATCAACATATTGCTGTTGAAAAAAATCAAAAACAGCAAATAGAACAACAAATAGAGAAAATACAAGAAATAAGCTTAGAAATAAAAGAAATTGAAGAAATTAGAAAGGAAAAAGGCGAGCTTATTGCCGAAAAAAACTTTTTAATTAGTGAAAATAACAGGCTTGCCGAATCTGTTGAAAGAATTACCGAAAAAAATAATAAGCTTAACGAAATGCTTGAGCGTTTAAAATCAGAATTTAGGGAAAATAAACTTTTAATGATTGAGAGTATGGCCAATTTAGAGGCGAGCAGAAAAAATACAGCAGAGGCATTAACAGAAAAATTAATGCAAAGTGCTCAACTTGTTTCAGCGTGGCAAAAAGAAAGTGATGCTGCTGTTGAAAATATAAAAAACAAATTAGAAATTTAACCTTGATTTGATTGTATATAAACATATAGTTCGACTTACTGTGTTTTAGCGTTATAAATAGTGTTATAAAGCTTTTTTCTTATAGTTTACCTTTCGTATAATTAATCCACGCCGTTAGTGTTTAAGTAACACTAACGGCGTGGATTAATTTAAATCTTTTCATTTGTTGGGATTAAAAGAGATTTCAATATTTAACAAATAACATTAATCATTAAAAAGGGCGGTAGAAAGATATTTCTCGCCTCGATCCGGGAAAATTACAACAATTTTACCTTCGTCAATTTCTTCAGCTACTTTAAGGGCTGCGAGCATTGCTGCTCCTGAAGACATTCCTACAAAAATACCTTCTTGTGCAACTATCTCACGTGCCATTATAAAGGCCTCTTCACTATCTATCATTATGTGTCTGTCTATTTCTTCGGGCCTATATATAGCAGGAACAATTGCTTCTTTCATATTTTTAAGACCTTGAATGTAATGCCCTTCAACAGGCTGAGCTTCAACAATCTGAATGTTTTTATTATGCTCACGAAGCCCCATTCCCACGCCCATAATTGTTCCGGAAGTGCCTAAAGCCGAAACAAAATGGGTTAGTTTCCCATTTGTCTGCTGCCAAATTTCTTCCGCCGTAGTACGGTAATGAGCAAGCTTATTGTATTCGTTTGAAAATTGATCACAATTAAAATATTTATCCGGATTTTCAAGTACACGTCGCTTACATTCTCTAATGGCTCCGTCAGTGCCTTGCGATTTATCTGTTAAAATAATTTCTCCGCCAAAGGCTTTTATCATTTTTTGACGTTCAACAGAAACAGCCGCACTCATGACAATCTCCACCTTGTAACCCAGAACGCGGCCTATCATTGCTAATGCAATACCTGTATTGCCGCTGGTTGCCTCAATTATCGTTTTACCTTTATAAAGTTCTCCGTTCTGCTCAGCTTGTTCAATCATTTTTATTGCTATTCGGTCTTTAATGCTTCCCGACGGATTCAGCCCTTCAAGCTTTGCATAGATTTCAACATTCGGTTTTGTTATCATATTGTTCAGTTTTACCATTGGTGTATTTCCTATGGCTTGCAAAATATTATCTAACATGTGTTCTCTTCCTTAACAAATAATTCTTTTAATAAGTTTTTCGCTGTTACATCTTAATAATATATATATGATAAATGATGCCAGAATGTAATAAACAGTAATTGCAAGCACTGCAATAATAGGAGAAAAGATACATATAAAATATGCTCCTATAAATGCCGGTATTGAAATTATAACGCCACCAAATATACCGAGCATTGAAGCCATACTTTGTTTTACAACCTGCGTCTCGTTAACTGCATCAAGTTTCGGAAACAACAGATTCATAAGCAGCCCGAACAATGCACAAAGCACTGCTGCTGCCGTTCCGGCTAAAAACATTACTAACCAATGGATAAAAGATAACTGTAACCCAAAAGTAAGTATAATACTTGAAATCAACCACAATGGTTCAATAACTATAATGTTTACAAGTGCTTTTCCTATAAGCATATCACGGGTGGAAATGGGAGACGTGCGTAAAATCCAAAAGTTTTTTCCTTCAAGGGATATTGAAACACATGTTGTAGATGTGGTGAGAATAAGGGCGCATGCTGCTGCTGTTGCCAGGAATAGGAATATATTTGCTCCGCCTTCAGCTAGTGCTGCAGAAAATCCTTCTATAAAGCTGTCTCCGAAAAGAGAAGCAACAGATAGTCCCAGAAGCAAAATTATTCCGAATGCAGTATTTATAACGTAAATACTTGTTGAAAAATATTTTCCCAGCTCCTTTTTAAAAACAGCCATCCATACAGGGGATTGTTTTTCATTTATAAGAGAGAGTTGTTTTTGTTTAGACTTAGAGCGGGAATTTTTACGTATTAGCGGGAAATATGTTTTGGAAAGAATATACATAAAAGCAAGGAAAACTAAAACTGAAATTAAAACAAGAAGAACTAAACTTATCCAATCTCCTTCAAGTGCGTTGTTTAAAAACAGAATAGGAGGGTAATATTTTGCTCCGCTGATGAATTCATTTGAATTGCTGATAAACGAATTTATCATGTCTGTAAGTTTACTGTAAAAAAGAAAATATGCACCTAAAAACACAAAGGAAATAAAAGTTGTAAAAAACCTATTGAATTTTGACTTTTCCGGGATTAGGGAAAGAAGAAATGCTAAAATAAACGAAATCGTCATTGTAATACACGGAATAGTCAATAAGTTAAGCAGCAGAACAATTAGTATATAAGCTGAAAATCCTTCACATATAATTGTTGCAACCGCTGCAGGTGCGAGAACAATTGAGCCAAATAATAAATTTGAAAGATAAAAAGCTGAAATTTTTGACATTAATATTTGAAATGGTGTGACAGGCATCGCCATAAGCATATCAAGGTCTTTTGCCCGAAAAACTGTAGCCTGAGCCTGAAATGTCGTGAAAAAAAGCATAAGTACTGCAGCCAATATATAAGCAATTATTTGTGTATAATACGAGGGTAGCCCGCTTTCTTTAAAAGCCATAGAAATTCCGAAAAACATAGTGAAAAATGATACAGCCATAAATATTCCTAAAAGGCTGAACAATACAATAGCTCCAATTGCCGGCAATGGAGATTTTTTTCGTTTAGAAGAGTTGGTTCGAAACGTGCTTTTAAGTTGAACACCCATTAAAATTAAAATCTTATTCATTGACAAGTTCCATAAACACATCTTCCAAAGATGCAGTCCCTTTCACTTCATCAATAGAACCGCAGGCAACAAGTTTACCGTGCATTATAATGGCAATTCTGTTACACAGCTTTTCTGCCACTTCCAGCACATGAGTCGAAAATAGCACAGCCCCGCCTCTGTCGCACATTTCGTGCATAATGTTTTTAAATGCCAGTGCGCTTTTAGGGTCAAGACCTACGAAAGGTTCGTCACATATTAGGAGCTTAGGGCTATGAATAAGAGCCCCGATTATTGCAAGCTTTTGCTTCATACCATGTGAATAAGTGTCTATTCCTGCGGTCAGGCTGTTTGAAAATTCAAAAGCATCTCCGTATTTTTTTATTAGTTCATTACGTGTCTGTGTAGGCACAGAGTATATATCCGCTATAAAATTTAAATATTTTATGCCTGTCATAAATTCATACAAATCAGGATTATCAGGTAGATATGCAATGTCTTTTTTGCATTTTAAAGGATCTGTTTTTATTGAATTTCCGTTAATTGAAATTTCTCCGCCTTCAAAATCCAATATCCCCACACAGGATTTTATTGTAGTGGTTTTACCTGCTCCGTTATGTCCGATAAATCCGAAAATATCTCCGCTGTTCACTTCAAAAGTAACATTCTCGACAACATTCTTTTTCCCGTCGTAAGTTTTGGTGTAGTTTTTTACGGATAACATAATACCCTTGCCTCCAAATATTTTAATATCTAAATCTAAATCTAAGCTTAAACAATTGATAATAAATTTTAACAAATATATTTTATCATATTTAAGTGATAAAATCAAGAGGAAAAGAGTGTTTTAAACACTTAGTTGTTTTTTATAATTAATTATTTCATATATTTTGTCTTGATTTATAATGAAAAATGTGTTATTATTTAATATTATAGAATAAGGTGGGTAAGTGCGTTGAAAATAATTCTTGCCTCAGCATCTCCAAGACGAAAAGATATCCTGTCCCAAGTAGGAATGGATTTCGAAATACGTGTTTCAAATGCAGACGAAAACAATGTTCACGGAACTCCTTCGGAAGTCGTAAAAACACTTGCCCTACGAAAAGCAAACGCTGTTTTATGTAAAAGTGGTGAATTTATTGTTTCTGCGGATACTGTAGTTTCTGTTGATGGTTTAATAATGAATAAGCCTGAAAATGATGATGATGCCAAACGTATGCTTACAATGCTTTCAGGTAGAGCGCATGACGTTTTTACAGGCGTATGTGTTAAATGCCCAGACAGCAGGATTTTCAGTGATGTGTGCAAAACAAAAGTTTTCTTCCGAACACTTGAGGAAAAAGAGATAGATAATTATATAAAAACAGGTGAACCAAAAGACAAAGCAGGTGCATACGGAATACAGGGAAAAGGCGCATTGTTTATAGAAAAAATAGACGGGGATTACAACAATGTTGTTGGGCTACCTGTTGTTACACTTTACAAATTGTTAAAAAATGCGGGGGTGTCATTTTGAGCTCTTCTAACTTTATAGGGGTATCCCTGGGAACATGCAATACGTATATATATAAACGTGGTAGAGGGATAGTTTTGGGCGAACCGTCTGCCGTTGCTTGTGATGCATATGATGAAAGCAAAATAATTGCCATGGGGTATCGTGCTAAAAAAATGCGCGGTAGAACTCCAGAGACAATAAATGTAATTTTCCCTATAAATAAAGGTGTTATCGCAGATTTTCAAAAAACCGTATTAATGCTTAAATCATATATTGAGAGAGTTAAGCGAAATCGTTGGGGGCTTGAAATATTTATTGCTGTTCCGTCCTCGGCTACGGCAGTTGAACGCCGTGCAGCCAGCGATGCAGGTATAGCTGCAGGGGCAACCGCCGTCACTCTTATTGAAGCGCCTATTGCCGCAGCACTTGGTTGCGATCTTGATATATTCGATGAAAAAGGACAAATGATTGTTGATATCGGTGCAGGAAATACCGGTATTTCCGTTCTTTCATTAGGCGGTGTTGCATATTCAATTAAATCTGATATGTGTTCTTCAACTTTTGATAATGATATAATTAATTATTTACGTAAAAATAATCGTATGCTTATAGGCGCTGAAACAGCTGAAGAAATAAAGATAAAATTAGGCTCTGTTCTTCCGGGTAATACAATAGAGTTTATGACTGTAAGTGGCAGAGATATTGTTCGAGGACTCCCTGTGGAGACTGTTGTTTCCAGTGAAGATGTCCGAGAGGCTATGCAGGCAAGCATTAACGGCATAATAGATGCCATTTTATATGCCCTTGAGCATATTGCTCCCGAACTTTCAGCCGATATAATTAAAAATAAAATCCACCTTGTTGGGGGCGGTGCCTTATTACACGGGTGGGAAGAACTTATACTTAAAAATACTGGTATTCCTGCTGTCGTTGCACCCAATCCTCTTGAATGTACGGCTATCGGAGCAGGTAAAGCTAATGGCTTAATGCGCAGAATAAAAAGTAAAAATAATCCAGATCCTTCTGCGTCAAAATAATTGTCGATTGCAATTATATAAATAACAATACGTAAGTTTAATATATGACAAGGAGCATGGTGTTTATGCGGCTTGTCAAAGGAGGTTTGCCAATGAAAAAATCTTTTTTTAAATCAAAGCTTTTTATAATTTTAATATTTGTTATATTATTTTTATCAGGTTTTATGCTTTCGTTTGCTGTGGGCGGCGGAAAAATGCCGCATAAGCAGTTAATAGGGGTTGTTATGACCCCGGTAGAGACATTCTTTTCAAATATAGGCAACGGTGTTTCAGGGTTTTTCTCATCATATACTAATTATTCAGCCCTTGAAGCAGAGAATACCGAGTTGAAAAATAAAGTAAATGATTTACAAACTCACTTGAACGATAATCTGTACTTAGAACAAGAAAATGATCGCCTTCGAGCTTTGCTCGGTTTGAAAGAAGAAAATACTGAGTTCCAATTTGCATCTGCAGATGTGGTTTCTCGCAGTACCGATGGATATGGAGGGAAATTAACTCTTAATGTCGGAACTAACAGCGGTATAAAAAATAAAAACGTCGTTGTTACGGGTGAAGGGTTGGTCGGGATGGTTACAGACGTCGGGCTTAATTGGGCAACTGTCACAACTATACTTGACCCACAACTTGCGGTAGGCGCAGCTGTATCTTCTACAATGGATACGGGGATGACAGAAGGAACACCGGAACTTAAAACGGAGGGGCTTTGTAAACTTTCATATATGGACGTTTCAATTATTGTAAAACGCGGAGATATAATTGAGACCTCCGGTCTCGGCGGAACATTTCCTAAAAATTTAACAATCGGAGAAATAACAGAGATTGTTACAGAATCACAGGGGCTTTCCATGTATGCTAAAGTAAAGCCGGCTGTGGATATTGCAAACGTAAAAAGAGTCTATATTATAACAAACTTTGATAACGCTGGAGTTTTAGATGAAGATTAGAATAACGTTGTATTCAATTGTTTTTTTTATACTTTATGTGTTTACTTATATATGCCCATTTTTCACGGTTAACGGTGTTGGACCGCAGCTTTTATTCTGCGGTGTTTTGGCTCTTTGCATGTTTGAAAAAGAACGGTTTGGTGCGATTTATGCAATTATTTTCGGCCTTTTTGCCGATTTTGCTTCCGGGACCTTATTCGGATTAAACACTGTTTTCTTTATACTTCTTGTATTTGCTTGTTCTCTTTTATTTACAAAGCTTTTAACTATCAATATGTTGTCATATTATATATGTGCTTCTATTTTACTTGTTTTAACGGACATGCTTTATTTTCTTTTAAATATAATGTTTTCAGGTGTATCGGAATTCGGCACTTTACTTGTAAGAATAACTGTACCGAAACTCTTTATAACCTTACCGTTTATGTTTTTAATTTATCTTATTATAAAAGCAATTGCAACAAAAAAAGAATGGAGGCCGTATAATGAAGAATATTAAAATTGTACGACCAATAATTATTCTTGTTATTTTCTTTATAATTTGTACTCTTTTTGTGTTCAGACTTGTTAAGCTTCAGTTAATAGACGGGGAATCTTACCGTGCACAATCAGAGCAAAGCGTTGTGACAACAACTGTCGTTAAAGCTTCCAGAGGTGATATTCTAGATCGCTTTTGTCGTCCGCTTGTTCAAAATACTAAAACGCTGACAGTTATAATAAACCGAGGTGCTGTTGAAAGTTTTAATCAAACAATATATAGGCTTATAAAAGTTTTTGACAGTTGTAATGAAGAATATATTAACACTTTTCCGATTTCAGTAACGGCACCTTATAATTATCTTGATTATGTAACTCCCAGCGATAAATTTAAAAAATATCTTAGTGATAAAAATATTTCTGCCGATCTTTCGCCTGCAGAGATTATGGAAAAACTCACAGCATATTACAATCTTGAACTTTTTGATGATGCATATAAGGGGAAAATAATATCCGTACGTTATGAAGCGGAACTTCGAACATCAAAAAATATGTTTGTTTTTGCCGAAGATGTAGGAACGACAGCTTCAACAATAATAAAAGAAAACAGCAAAAAGCTTGAAGGTGTATATCTCGACGTTGAACCTACCCGTGTTTATACCCACGAATACTTTGCTTCACATATTTTAGGGACAGTAGGCAGAATTTATGCTGAAGAATACGACGAGCTGGCTTCTCAAGGCTACTTGATGGATGATTTTGTCGGTAAGTCCGGCATAGAAAAATACTGTGAGCAATATTTACGAGGCACAAACGGGCAACAATCTACTGTTCGGGACAGCTCGGGTACGATAACCGATATTATTCAAAGCGTTGAAGCTAAGCCCGGAAATGATGTCATTTTAACCCTTGACACATATATGCAAAGTATTGTTGAAAACGGTTTTGAAAAACTTGTTGCAGAGTATAAAAAGCTTAACGGTGAAGAAGCCGCAAAATCAGCAGCAGCAGTTTTTTTAGAAGTGGATTCAGGCGAGGTTCTTGCTATGGGAAGCTGGCCTACGTATAACCTTGCAACGTATAACCAAGATTTTGCCACTCTTTCCAAGGATCCGGGAAAACCCTTTGTAAATCGTGCAATAGCCGGGTTGTTTTCGGAAGGTTCTACTTTCAAAATGGTAACTGCTATTGCGGGGCTTGAAACAGGTGTAATCAATAAGCATTCAAGTCGTATATGTACCGGTGTTTATACTTATTTTCCAACATATCAGCCATCTTGTTTTAACCGCAAAGCTCATGGGCGTGTCACGGTTGAATCAGCTCTTCAAAAGTCCTGTAATGTTTTCTTTTTTGATGTTGGTCGGCTTGTGGGTATAGATACTTTAAACGAGTATGCAAAAATGCTTGGATTTGGACAAAAAACAGGTATTGAACTTACTGGCGAAGCAAACGGAACTGTTGCTGGGCGTGCAGACAGAGAAGCCCAAGGTTTACGCTGGGAAGAGGGTGAAACCTTACTTGCTGCTGTTGGCCAAACTGACAACACCGCCACTCCTCTTCAGCTTGCAAATTATGTGGCAACAATTGCTGCCGGAGGTAAAAAACATACTCCGCATATTGTTAAGGCTGTACGTGACCGTGAAACCGGAGAGATAATAATGGAAACTTCAAAAGAGTTTGTTGATCTCGGTATAAGCCCGGAAACAATTAAAACAGTAACAGAAGGTATGAAGCTTGTTGCGGAAGAAGGTGGTTCTGCATATAGTGGATTTAAGGATTTTGCATATTGTAAGGTCGCGGTAAAAACGGGAACCGCAGAAGTCTCCAATGGTCTACCAGGATCCCTTCTTGTAGGTTTTGCACCGGCTGATAATCCTAAAATAGCTTTTGCTGTTGTAGTTGAAAACGGTGGTGCAAGTACTACGAAAATAAATGCAGAGTTTGTAAAAGATGTTTTATCCTATTATTTTTCCGGATACAACAAGAGTACTGATAATAGCCCTGAGGGGGAACTGTTGCGTTGACAAAATAAAGGCGGATTTTTTGTACACTTTTTTACTAAATATCTATTGATTTGAAGCTGAAAATATAGTATAATTATAATAAATATATTTTGAGGATGGAATTATGAAGAAGAGAGTAGTATTATCGATTTTATTAGCAGTATCACTTTTTATCACACTTACGTTTTCATCTTGTAGTGTTATCAGAGGTGAAAAATATGACGGCCCGTTTTCAGATGTAAATGGCACTTATGCTGCTGTTGACGATCTCGGCCGTGAGCTTGTTATGAACGTCGCAAAACCTCAACAGGAAAAGGCTGTAGGTATTTTCTATTTTCTTTGGCAGGGAGAGCATGATACATTCGGTCCGTATGATAACGAAAAAATAGTCGCTCAGAACCCAGATGCTGTTTTAAGTGAAGAGAACTGGCTTAATTACGGCGGAGGGGGTCTTAACGCCCATCACTTTTGGGGAGAACCTCTTTTCGGATATTATACATCTAAAGATAAGTGGGTTATGCGTAAGCATGCTCAGATGTTGACGGATGCCGGAGTGGATTTCATTGTTATTGACACTACAAATACTGAAGCATATACCGATCGTGCTAAAGATTTAATTTCGGTTTGGTATGAACTTTACGATAACGGTTATGATGTGCCCAAAATAGCATTTTACACAAATACAGACGCCGCTACAAGAATGGGAACGCTATATACAAATATTTATAAAAGTACACTTTTAAATCGTAAATATCCTAAGCTTAGTGAGCTTTGGTATAACTGGAACGGAAAGCCTATGATTGTCGGGACTTCAACCGGCGTTAGTGCTGAAATCAAAGAGTATTTTACAATAAAAGACAGCCAGTGGCCTAACGACAAAGTGAAAAAACCAAACGGATTTCCCTGGATGGAGTTTGACCGTAGTCTTACAAAAGATGCGGTTTATGGTGTTAATGGCAGAAAAGAAGTTATAAATGTTTCTATTGCTCAGCACAATGAGACCCAAAGATTTAGCAATGCCGCATGGTATGGATCAAATGACAGAACAAGAAGCTGGCATGACGGAAGTAATGATACATCTGAAAATGCTCTTTTATATGGATATAATTTTGCTGAACAATGGGATTTCGCTCTTCAGCAGGACACTGAGATGATATTTATTACGGGGTGGAACGAGTGGGTTGCTCAACGGCAGCCTTCAACTACGTCCGGATCCAAAGGCCCTATTGTATTTGTCGACTGTGCAGATCCGAACACTAGCCGTGATGCAGAACCTACTGCCGGTGCAATGGGTGATAATTATTATTTGCAGATGGCTGATTACATACGTAAATACAAGGGAACTGAATCCCGTGTTTATGTAGGAGACAGTGTTACAATTGATGTGAACGGAAGTTTTGATCAGTGGAACAGCGAAAAAATAACTGCAAAATATGTTGATTATAAAGGTGATACAGTTAATCGCTATGGAATGGCTTTTGGCGGAACTCCTTATACTGATTACACCGGACGTAATGATTTTTATAATATGAAAACTGCTCGTGATGACTCAAATCTTTATTTTTATGCAGATACTGTAAATGATATAACTATTGACAGTTCATCACCTATGTTCCTTTATATAAATTCGGGAATAAAAGGGAATACTTCATGGTACGGTTATGATTACCGAATTTCAGTTGAGCTCAATGCGGCAACGCTCCAAAAATACGACGGTTCCGCATGGCAGACAGTTGAAGGTGTAGATTATAAAATCGAAGGTAATAAACTTATGATTTCTGTTCCGCGTGCTTCAATTGGTGTAGAAAAAGCTGTTAATAATAACATTTTAAATATACAATTTAAGTGGACAGATAACTGCAAAGATAATGATATATGGTCATTTTATCAAAACGGCGATGCTGCTCCTTTAGGAAGAATGAACTACGTTTATTCTGAAGCAAAATAAACTGACGCTAATGGTTAGGGTGAGTAATTTATGCCATAAACATATTTTATTTCACCCTTAACTTTCTAATCTACGCTCTGTATACAAGGAGGGACAAGTTTTGGGGAAAGTAATCTTATTCGCTTCGGGCAAAGGCGGTGTAGGTAAGACTACGGCAACAGCCGGAGTAGGATTTTCTCTTGCTCAAAGCGGGAAGAAAGTGCTTTTACTTGACGCGGATATACGTTTACGTAATCTGGATCTTGTTTTAGGTGCGCAGGATAAAGCCATATATGATGTTCAGGATATATATTATGGACGTTGTGATGAGGAAAAAGCTATCCTTGCTTCAAACTCTCACCCTGGTTTTTATTTCCTTTCGGCTCCCCTTGAACTTACGGCACCCGCTGCAGAGATATATTCTTTTATTCTAAATTTTGCACTTGAAAAGGCTAAAAAATACGATTATATATTAATTGATTGCCCTGCCGGACTGGGTGAGGATATGGAAAAGCTTTTTTGCCGACAGATAAGGCTGGTATGTGTGGCAACCCCGGATGTAACATCGGTTCGTGATGCAGAAAAAGTTGCTTCAGTAGCTGCCTCCAAAGGGGTACGTTACATACGGCTTATTATTAATAGAGTTAATAAAAAAGCCTTGAAAAAAACCGGGGCACCGAATGTAGATGATATTATTGATGATACGCACATGCAGCTTATAGGGATTGTTCCCGAAGATAAATATGTGTCACTCGCTGCCAATACCAAAAAACTGCTTTGTGATATTAAAAAATCAAAAGCCAGAATAACATTTTCCAACATCGCCTCACGCCTTGACGGTAAGGAAACAGGCTTGTATAAAAATTTCTAGGAGGTTCATTATGAACATCGCTTTAATAGCACATGATAAAAAGAAGGAGCTTATGGTTCAGTTTTGCATTGCATATTGCGGCATACTTTCAAAACATAATGTATGCGCAACTGCTACGACAGGAAAACTCGTAGCGGATACAACCGGGTTAAATGTCTACTGTTTCATGAGTGGCAGGCGTGGCGGTGACCAGCAAATAGCCTCCCGAATAGCATATGATGAAATCGATATGTTATTATTATTTCGTGATACGATGACCACACAGCCGCACGAAATGGACGAGATTAATCTTTTACGTCTTTGTGATATGCATAATATACCTGTTGCTACCAATATTGCAACGGCTGAGATACTGATACGCGCACTTGAGCGCGGCGATCTTGAATGGCGTGAAATTTTTGCGGCAAACAGAGGTAAAACTGATTTTTAATCAGTTTATAATTAAAGTTTAACACGGGGAGAGTTGTCCTTTCGCGTAAAATTAAAGCGCGAATTTGGTCAAGAAAATATAGTCGCTTTAAAAACAGTTGGTTTTTATTACCCCGATTTTTGCGAGAGGATGTTAATTTATATGGCAAATTCAAAATATGAAGCTGTTCGAGGTACGAATGATGTTTTGCCCTTTGACAGTTATAAATGGCAGTATGTAGAAAAAATACTTTCAGATGTTGCGTACCGTTACGGTTTTCGTGAGGTACGCTTTCCCACTTTTGAGAAAACCGAGCTTTTTCAAAGAAGTGTAGGTGACACAACGGATGTTGTTCAAAAGGAAATGTATACATTTCAAACAAAAGGGGAGACAAGCATAACATTGCGTCCTGAAGGGACTGCATCTGTTGCACGGTTATGTTTGCAAAACGGACTTTTTGCAGGTTTGATGCCCCTAAAGCTTTTTTATATAATTTCGTGTTTCCGTTATGAAAAGCCCCAGGCAGGGCGGTATAGAGAATTCCACCAGTTCGGGGTAGAGCTTTACGGAACACAAAATCCGGCAAGTGATTGTGAAACAATTGCACTTGGTGATACTGCGCTGCGGGCTTTGGGAATAAACGATTTCGTACTTAAAATAAACTCAATAGGTTGTCCGGAATGTCGTGCAAAATTCCTTTCGGCTTTACGTGAATATTTCGGTAACTATAAAAGCACCCTTTGCCAAACTTGCAATGATCGTTTTGAAAAAAATCCTATGCGTATACTTGATTGTAAAAGTGACGTTTGCAAAAATATTGCAAAAGACGCCCCGAAAATAAATGATTATTTATGTGAAGAATGTAAAACACACTTTGCAGCATTAAGGCAAGGTCTTGAAAACTTAGGGATACCATATGAAGTTGATACCACAATTGTACGAGGCCTTGATTATTATACAAAAACTGTATTTGAGTTTGTAGAAAACAGCACCGGTCTTACAATACTTGCCGGTGGACGGTATGATGGGCTGGTTAATGAGCTTGATGAAAGTAAACAAGTATGCGGTCTTGGTTTTGCAAGCGGCATTGAACGCCTTTTAATAGCTATGGAAAATGCAAAAGCCTCTTTTGGTCAAGAACAGAAGTGCAAAATATTTGTAGGTTATATAGGTGATAACGGTGCACAAAAAGCAGCTAAAATCGTGAAAGATTTGCGGGACAGAGGCATTATAGCCGAAACAGATATTTCAGGTCGTTCACTTAAAGCTCAAATGAAATATGCCGATAAAATCGGTGCAGAGAATACGTTAATTCTTGGTGATAACGAAGTTGAGAGCGGAACAGCCGTTATGAAAAATATGCAGACCGGTGAACGCTCAGACGTTGAAATTGATAAACTTTTTTACTAATATATACTAATAATTATGATAGAATGGGGACACAGATAATGCAGGGCTTTGAAGTTATTAAACATAAGCGCACCGGTTATTGCGGAACGTTTCGTAAGATCGATGAGGGTAAAACAATAACTGTTCACGGATGGGTTCAGCGCCGCCGTGCTTTAGGAGGGTTAATCTTTGTCGATTTACGTGATCGATCAGGGATCTTACAGATAACTTTTGACGAAACACAGAATAAAGATATATTCGATAAAGCATATACTCTTCGTGCCGAAGACGTTATTAGCGTTACCGGCGTTGTTCGTAAAAGAGGAGATGCAAATACAAAAATCTCAACGGGTGAAATTGAAGTCCTCGCAAATGATCTGCAAATTTTAGCAAAAAGCGAAACTCCTCCCTTCGAAATTGTAGAAAATTCTAATGTAAATGAGGAGTTAAGGCTTAAATATCGGTATCTTGATTTACGTCGTCCTGATGCTCAGCTGCCGATAATATTTCGTTCAAAGCTTTCATCTTTAGCCCGCGAATACTATATTAAAAACGATTTTGTTGAAATAGAAACTCCCAACTTGATAAAGAGTACTCCTGAAGGTGCGCGAGACTATCTTGTTCCTTCTCGTGTTCATCCCGGATCTTTTTATGCACTTCCCCAATCTCCGCAGCTTTACAAACAGCTTTTAATGGTTGCAGGCTTTGACAGATATATTCAAATCGCACGTTGTTTCAGAGATGAAGATCTTCGTGCAGAACGTCAGCCTGAATTTACACAAATCGACCTTGAAATGTCTTTTGTTGATGTGGATGATGTTATAGAACTAAATGAGGGTTTTGTTAAACTTGCATTTAAAGAGTTTTTAAATATAGATCTTCCTGAGTATTTTCCAAGAATGACTTATGCTGAGGCAATGGACAGATTCGGTTCGGATAAGCCTGATACTCGTTTTGGTCTTGAGCTTCAAAATATATCTGAAACAGTTAAAACTTTCGGTTTTAAAGTTTTTGCGGACACAGTTGCAAACGGTGGCTCTGTACGAGCTATTGTTGTTGAAAATTCTGCTGATAAGTTTGCACGTCGCGATATTGATGCTTTAACGGAATTTGTTAAAACCTATCGTGCAAAAGGCCTTGCTTGGGTAAAACTCGGAGAACAGATGACTTCGTCTTTCATGAAGTTTTTGTCTGAAGAAGAACAATCCTCGCTTATTAATAAGCTTAATATTAAGCAGGGGGATACAGCTTTTATCGTTGCAGATAATGACGATACAGTTTTTGCTTCACTGGGTGCCCTTCGTTTAGAAATTGCAAAACGTTTTTCACTTATTCCGGAAAACAGATATGATGTTTTATGGGTAACTGAATTTCCTCTTTTGGAATATTCCGAAGAAGATAATCGCTTTGTTGCAAAGCATCATCCGTTTACATCTCCAATGTTTGAAGATCTGGAGTATCTTGATAGTGACCCCGGAAGAGTTCGTGCAAAAGCGTATGATATTGTTATAAACGGAATGGAAGCCGGAGGCGGTTCTATAAGAATTTATAATTCCGAGCTTCAGCAAAAAATGTTCGAAATTTTAGGTTTTACAAAAGAGGAAGCTGAAAGGCGTTTCGGATTTTTAATAAATGCTTTTAAATACGGTGTTCCACCACATGGTGGTATGGCTTACGGTTTAGACCGTTTAACAATGATATTTACCGGCCGTGACAGCATAAAAGATGTAATTGCATTCCCCAAGGTTCAGAATGCATCTGAGTTGATGAGTGGGTGTCCTGCAGACGTTGATCAGAAGCAGCTTGATGAGCTTCATATTAAATTTATAGAGGAATAAACAATGATAGAAGTCAGCAACCTGACAAAACATTACGGCAAAAAGCTTGCTGTTAAAAATCTTTCATTTACAATAAATAAAGGTGAAATAGTCGGATTTCTCGGGCCTAACGGCGCGGGAAAAACGACTGTTATGAATATGCTTACGGGATATATCTCCTCAGACGAAGGGAAAATATCTATAGGCGGTTTTGATATGCTTGAAAATCCGCTTAAGGCGAAATTGCACATTGGATATTTACCGGAAATTCCTCCGCTATATCCGGATTTAACTGTGCTTGAGTATTTGGAGTTTGTTTATAATTTAAAAAAATGCACGCTTAAAAAAGAAGAACATCTTACTGAAATTTGTGCTGTTACTTCTATAACAAATGTTGCAGGTCGCAGGATAGGAAATCTTTCAAAAGGTTATAAACAACGTGTAGGTTTGGCTCAAGCTCTTGTGGGGGATCCTGAAATACTGATATTTGACGAACCTACTATCGGTCTTGATCCTCGTGAAATAATTGAGATACGTAACCTTATTCGTAGACTGGGAACGTATCATACAGTAATATTAAGCTCCCATATTCTTTCTGAAATACAACAGGTATGCGAAAGAGTTATAATTATAAATAACGGTGAGCTTGTACGTGATGAATGTGTGGGAGGTCTTTTAGACGCTGCAACACCTACCGATCGTTATGCCGTTCGTATAGCTGGCCCTGAAGAGGCTGTTGTTCACACAATTGAAAAGCTGGACGGTGTAATTAAAGTTGAATATGTTGGTACACTGGAAAAAGGCTCTGTTGATATTGTAGTGGAGGCTGAAAAGCGTATTGATGTGCGTAAGGTTTTATTTGCGGAATGTGCTAAACGTGAATGGTTTGTTTTAATGTTGTCACGTTTGGGTATTTCACTTGAAGATATATTTGTAAATATTATCGATACCGACGATAAAAAAAAGCTTTCCGCTGCTAAAAATGCGGATCAAGAGAACAGCTGAAAGAGGATTTGAACAGTTATGAAAGCAATTATAAAACGTGAGCTTGCCTCATATTTTAGGAACCCAGTCGGGCCTGTTATGATTGGGGCATATGGGATTTTATCAGGTATATGTTTCATATTGTCTGTTGTAGCCAATATGTCAAGTAATATGTCTTCATACTTTGGTATTTGGCTTTACTTTGTTAATGTGGTCTTCGTATGCTTATTATCTTTCCGTTTTTTCAGCGAAGAAAAGAGGAATAAAACAGATCAACTTTTACTTACTGCCCCTGTAAGCTTATTTTCTGTTGTTACGGGTAAATTTTTTAGTGCAGCGATTATATTTACTGCAGCTTCAGCTGTTAATATACTTTACGCTTTTATTGTCGGGATGTTTTCAAAGCTTGCAATAGGAGACTTCATTATACAGTTTATAGGTATTTTACTTGTCGGATATGCAATGATAGCTGTTGCTATTTTTATATCGTCGTTAACAGAAAGCCAAATAGGTACTGTTGCTGCAACATTTGCAACTCTTGTTATTATGTATGTTTCAGACAGCGTAGCTTCCTTGTTGCCCGGATGGATGGAGGTTGCACTAAAAAGTATAAGCATGTATTCACGTTACAGTGATTTTTCTGTGGGGCTCTTAAGCCTTGCTCCGACTGTTTTTTATATTAGCATAACCGCACTTTTTATATTTCTTACCATGCGTATGATTGAAAAAAGACGCTGGGCGTAATCACATTATAACAGAATATTCTAAATCCTCGCACTACATAGGCCGAAAGGATAACTTATGAATAAAAAAACAAAGAAAATAATAAAATACGGTGGTTTAACAACCGCAGTTGTTGCTGTGGTTGTTGCGACTGTTATTGCTTTAAATATAACGCTTACCACTCTTGACGCTGCTTTTGGTCTAAGCCTTGATTTTTCACAAGCCGGGCTTACAGAGATAGATCAGATTTCTAAGGATTTTCTTAAAACACTCAATAAAGATATTGAAATTATTATAAACGGCAGTGAAGAAGAATTTAAAAAGGCAACTGGGGATACGGTTACAGTAACCGATAAAGAAAGCGGTTCTGAAGCAAACCAGACAGTTGTATCCGGTAAAAGATATACCTATGAAGTTGTAGACAGTTATCGTAAAAACAGTGATAAAATATCAACTTATTATATAGACGTTCGTTATAATCCCGGCTTTTTTAAAGACCGCAATATAACATTTAAAAGTGATGACTTTATTATTATCTACTGTCCGGAAAACGGACGCTATTTTTCAATTCCCAATGATATTTTCAGCGATTATACTTTAATTTCTTTGGAACGAAGAATTGCTGCCGGTATTTATAACACAACAAAAGACAACTTACGTCGAGTTGCGATTGTAACCGGTCATAATGAACAAAATGCCGCTTATCCGTATATATCAGAACTTTTAACTAATAATGCTTATCTTGTTGAAACTTTAGACATAACTTCAGTAGAACAAATAGACGGTGATATTGATATTCTCGTTGTCATTTCTCCTCAGCTCACATATAACACAAACGATATACTTAAACTGCGTAAGTATATGAGCGGGGGCGAAAATTTAGGGCGTAACCTTGTGGTCTTTACTGATACTGAAACCCCAGGAAACCCTTTTCTGGAAGATTTTCTTTCAACTGAATGGGGTCTTCAGGTAGGCCCTGATGTTGTTTACGACCCTGCAAATTCAAGTACTGTTTTAAACACTACCGAACCGTTTTTAAAAGTTGCGTATCCGTCGAATTCCGTAGCTCAAGCTGCGGCTGATAATCTTTATGAACAAAACGCTTATCAGTTTTTATCTTTAGGAAAAACAAGAAATATAATACGTTCTTTTGAAAAGAAAAATGCAGTACAGACTGCAGCATTGTTATCTACTTTTGATGGCAATTCTTTCGGACGACCTATTTCTAAAAACATAGTAGCTTCTGATGATTTTAAAAATGTAACAAAGCAGGCAGGGGATACCACCGGCCCTCTTAATGTGGCAGCTATGTCATATATACAGAAATCTGACGATACGGATAATGTTTACGGGCTTTATTCTTCAAATGTGGTATTATTTGGTTCAACTTCAATTTTAGATACACGTTATATGGCAAATATGACAGGTACAACCCAAAGTAGTGCGGAATATATACTTTCGCTCTTTGAATTTTTAGTTAATGAAGACAATGTTATTAAAATAACCGCAACATCACTGACATCATCGTCGATTTCCTTTCAGAGTGATGTATCTGCATATGTGACAATAGGCATTATTGTATGTCTTGTACCTGTAATTTGTGCTGTATTTGCCATAATTAAGTGGAGGCAAAGAAAATACTTATGACAAAAAAAAATGCACTGCTTATTATTATAGGGGCTCTTATTTTAGCAATATTAATAGGGGCAACAATTCTTATAAAGACAATGTTCGGGGAGCAGGAAAAGAAAAACCCGACTGTTGATAAAAATGTTACTCCGTCTTACGATCGTGACGGGACAGAAATATATTCTGTAAATTCTTTCGTTTATGAAGGGCTTACGATTAAAAACAGTAATAGTGAATATACAATTCGTAAAAAAGACAGTACGTATTTTTTTGAAGGCAAAGAAAATGTTCCACTGCTACCTGCTACAGCAAAAGCCCTTTTTGAATGTGTTCTATCCCTTAAAAACGAAAGCACTGTAACAATGAACGCTGAACGTATGTCTGATTATGGGCTTGAATCTCCACAGGCAACGATTACAGTCTTAAAAAACAAAGGTGAAAATGATGTTTTACTATTAGGCGATAAAACGCCTGACGGCGGCGGATACTATTTATGTAAAAACGGTGAAAAGGCTGTTTATGTTGTAAGCACATATTTTGGTGATAGGGTTTTAAAAACACGAACAGATTTTTATGTTACTGATTTAAGCATAAATTTTGATACGGCTAATTTACAAAGGCTTGAAATATCACGAACTTCAGGGTTTGATCTTTTGCTTAGATACGGAACAGATGCTGAATTAGCTTCAGGTAAATATGAAAGTACAATGCTTTTGGAAAAACCGTTTGCTGTTGGTGCAAATAACGATAATGCACGTGCTGCAGTTTCAGATATTTCACATCTCGAAGCGGTAAAAGTAATATGTGATGAAATAACAGATGAGAACCTTGAGAAATTCGGGTTTAAAGACCCTGTTAAGGTTGTTGTTGAAGCTAATGTGGATATTTCGCAATCTTCGGCTGGCGACTATTTAAACGATATATACGATCAAACAGTTACTTCCGAAAAACTAGTACGTGTTTCGTCAACATATTATATCGGCTCTACCGACGGACGGGATACTTATGTTATGTATGGTGACCGTAAGGTTGTTTATGCTGTTGATAAAGACGTTTTTGCTTTTTTAGATAAAGATATAGATTATTATTGCCAAAGCCTTGTTTCTATTAAATATTTAAAAGATTTAAAAGAAATAAATATTTCTTTTGACGGAAAGACTTATACAGTAAAAACCTGGACTGAGACAGACAGTAATAAAAATACGATATATAAAGCCTCATATCAAAATGCTCCCCGAGAGGGTACTGATATTCAGGCGTTGTATAAACTTATTGTAGGGGTAGTTCAATACGGGCTTGCTGAAAGTCCCGGAACAGATCCCCTACTAAAAATAACTCTGAAAGGCAATAACGGAAGCACCCAGCTCATCGAGTTTTTGCCATATGAAGGGGGGCTGTATGCCTTTTGCCGAACCGACGGCAATGGCACCTTCAGAGTTTTAACATCACAGCTTGATAAAATAAAAGAAGCTACGCTGCAGTTTGTTAATGGCAAAACAGTCACTATTGAATAAAAATAATACAGTGCAGTGTAATAAAAATTCAGAAATATCTGTATTTTTATTTAAGTTAGTAGTATAAGGAGAGATGATATATGAAAATTAAATTACCCGATGGTGAAATTTCTGCAGATGAAAACGAAAGTGCTTTTAGTGTACTTATGCAAAAAGATCCACATATGGCACGTGCTTGTCTTGCTTGTGAGATTAACGGAAAAACCAGCGAGCTTTCCACCGTTTTGAAAGATGGTGACGAGTTAAAACCTTTAACTTTTGAAGACGAGGGAGGAAGACGTACATTTTGGCACACAACTTCCCATGTTTTAGCTCAGGCAGTTAAACGTCTTTATCCTAATGTAAAGCTTGCAATAGGCCCCGCAATCGAGAACGGTTTTTATTACGATTTTGATACTGACACACCGTTTACGCCTGAAATGCTTGATAGCATTGAAGCCGAAATGAAAAAAATTGTTAAAGAAGGGCTTAAACTTGAACGTTATGTTCTTCCTAAAAATGAAGCTCTTGAACTTATGAAAGATGAGCCGTATAAGGTTGAACTAATTAATGATCTTCCTGACGGCGAACAAATAAGTTTTTATAAACAAGGCGACTTTACTGATCTGTGCGCAGGCCCTCACCTTTTTGATGTGTCTAAAATAAAAGCCATAAAATTATTGTCCGCAACAGGTGCATATTGGCGCGGAGACAGCAATAAGAAAATGTTACAACGTATTTACGGCGTTTCATTTATGAAAACAGCCGAGCTTGAAGCCCATGTACAACAGCTTGAAGAGGCGAAAAAACGCGACCATAACAAGCTTGGCAGAGAGCTTGAATTATTCACAACGTCAGACCTTATCGGCCAAGGTTTACCTATCCTTTTGCCAAAGGGTGCGCGTATTATTCAGCTACTGCAACGTTTTGTTGAAGATGAAGAACAAAGACGCGGTTGGTTGTTGACAAAAACACCTTTTATGGCTAAAAGTGATCTTTATAAAGTTTCCGGACACTGGGATCATTATCTTGATGGAATGTTTGTTTTAGGTGATCCTACAAAAGAGGTCGAAGAAGAAGTTTTTGCTCTTCGCCCGATGACTTGTCCGTTCCAATATCAGGCATATCTAAATAAGAGTCGCTCATATCGTGATTTACCGTTACGTTACAACGAAACATCAACTCTTTTCCGTAATGAAGCATCAGGAGAGATGCATGGGCTTATTCGTGTACGTCAGTTTACTATTTCAGAAGGACATCTTATGTGTTTGCCAGAACAGTTGGAAGATGAGTTCCGAGGCTGTCTTGAGCTTGCCATATTTATGTTGAAAACCCTCGGCTTATATGAGGATGTTTCATATAGATTTTCTAAATGGGATCCGGAAGACCGTGAAAAATATATCGGAACTGCAGAACAATGGGATGAAGCTCAAGGCGTAATGCAAAAGATACTTGATCATCTTGAAATTCCGTATAAAGTCGGAATAGGTGAAGCTGCATTTTATGGACCTAAGCTTGATATTCAGATTCGAAACGTGCATGGTAAAGAAGATACTCTTATTACAATCCAGGTTGATCAGATGCTTGCTGAAAAATTCGGTATGGAATATGTAGACCGTGACGGTGAAAAGAAGAATCCGTATATTATACACAGAACATCAATAGGTTGTTATGAAAGAACACTTGCTCTCCTTATTGAAAAATATGCAGGAGCATTTCCTACTTGGCTTGCTCCGGTACAGGTTAAAGTTCTTCCTATTTCAGAGAAGTTTATGGATTACGCAAATACTGTTAAAAAAGAACTTGAAGCAAACGGTATACGTATTGAGTTTGATGATCGTAATGAAAAGATAGGTTATAAAATCCGTGAAGCACAGCTTGAAAAGGTTCCTTACATGCTTATTGTCGGAGAAAAAGAACAATCAGATAATTTGGTAAGTGTTAGAAGCCGCAAAGAAGGAGATAAAGGTTCTATGCAGGTTTCTGAGTTTATTTCAAAAGTTTTACGTGAAGTTGATACAAAAGAGCTTAATTATTAGTATCAAAAATTAATAGGTTATAATTTAAAATATTTTATATTTCTTATTTTGGGAATAGCTCGAAAGCTGTCTAGTACGGTTGTCGAGCTATTTTTCAATTAAATATAGTTTAGGCTTTTTAAAAATACTGTTGCTTACTGTAAACAGTATTATGTATGATTTATAAAAGCATATAATTATATATAAGAATTTTAATATGGAAATTAATTGTTAATCTATTTTACAAATACAATAAAATATATAGAGTTGTAGAAAAAATTATTGACATTTAGATTTATTTGTTGTATAATATACGTATAAATTTGCTGGAGGTGTGAACTGAAAGTGAAAAGAATTTTATCTGTTCTTTTAATTTGCATTATCTCTGTTAGCTTTTTATCAATGTATACATACGCTGAAAATTATGTAGAAATAAGCACTGCGGCAGATATTTTAGCTATTATAGAAAATCCTAATGGGAATTATAGGCTTACATCAGATATTATTCTTTCAACTGAAGAATTATCTTCAATTAAAACACCATATTTGATCCCGGAATTTTTCGGTATTTTTGATGGTAATGGGCATACAATCTCCGGATTTAAAAACATTAATAATAATTTAATAGGCAGTTTACAAAATGCAGGTGGATTTTTTGGTATAAACAATGGGAATATTATTAATACTATCTTTTCTAACTTTAACATAAATCAATCGTATTTTGATGATTTTGATGATGTTCAGACATATGTAGGCTTGCTTGTAGGAATAAATAACGGAAAGCTTTCTGATTGTAGTGTTATAAACGGAAAGATTTCTGTATCAAATCATACAACTTCAAAAGCCCCGTATAGTGTTGTAACAAACGGGGTTTATGTCGGAGGAATATGCGGCTTAAACAATGGTGTGGTTAAAAACTGTTCTTCCTCCGGCACAGCATTTGCTGAAGCGACCGCTACATATAACGATGCCCTTAACAATTCTGTTGCCAGTGGGATTGTAGGGCTGGATAATAATATGAAAAAACAAATGAATACAAAAATTGAAGATTGTAGTTCAAAGATGGATTTAATTTCCGGATATTGCGCCGGCGGTATTGTCGGTGAAACTAATTATACAATTGTCTCAGGTTGTTCTTTTGAAGGGACTGTTTCTGCTATTAATTATGCAGGGGGTATAGTAGGGCGGGTTTCATATAATACTTCTATTTTAACTTGTGTAAATTTCGGTAATATATACTCAGCAGAAAAATGCGGTGGGATAGTTTCAGAGATGGCAAACAGTATTGTTAAGCAATGTGCAAATTTCGGATCAATAAAAAACTTTAACGAAAAAGCTGTTGCAAAGATTTATACCGGAGGTATATGCGGATATTCTTTTACCTCAGTAATAGAGAATTGTTTTAATGTCGGCCAAATTTCAGTTAATGCACCGGGCGTTACTTCATATATATATGTGGGAGGAATTTGCGGAAGGCAGACTAAAACCAACGAATCCGAAAACTACATACGATATTGTTATAATGCAGGTTCAGTATCAGCTGTTTCAACAAAATTAAATGAAACAGGTTCTATTGTCGGTAGGATAACTGATTCAACAGCGGAAAACTGCTATTATCTATCCGGAACATGGCAAACAGCAAGTGGAAATGGGATTATATCCTCCACTGTTTTGAACTCTGAAGACAAAACAAATTCCAAAGTATTTATAGGCTTTGACTTTAATCAAATTTGGATAATGGGTAAAGAAGGTCCTGTTTTACGAGGATGTTTAAAAATATGTAATAGTGTTCCTTCATTACCGGAAATTGTATCTGTTGCTAAGACGTCCTTGACAGTTCTTAGCATTCCCGGGTGTGAATACTCAGTTAACGGTACAGATTGGCAACAATCAAATATATTTGAAAAGTTAACACCAGATACTCAGTATATGGTCTATACCAGGTATGCACAAACAGAAAAGTTTTTTCCATCTCAAAAAAGTGAACCTATTTTAGTCCGTACATTAAAAGAGGAAATTAAAAAACTTGATAAACCTGTTTTGCAAAATCGTACCCAAACATCTATAACTCTTGTTTATGTTGAGGGTTATGAATATCGGATAGGTGAAAATGGAACATGGCAAAAAATCTCTGTTTTTCAAAATCTTATACCTGATACAGAATACTTATTTTATGTAAGGAGTTTAGATTCAGATGTAAGCGATCCTTTGTTGGTAAAAACATTAAAAACTATTGCAGGTGATATTAATAAGAGTGGTAAAGTAGATCTTTTTGATGCAATGAAAGTCTTTTTACATGTAGCTGGGAAAATTGTATTGGAAGACGACGCATTTATTTCAGCAGATATAGATAAAAATGGGAATATTAAAATTGATGATGCAATGAAAATATTTAATATTTTAGCAGGGAAATAAATATTAAATTTTAATTTGTAAAATTTTTATAAGGGGTTCTGATTATGAGAAAGGCACTATTTACCGCGCTTATAACAATAGGCGTAATTTTCTCCATGGCGATTGCAGTACAAGCAGCAGATTTTACTATTCCACATGCGAATACTCCTCCCGTTATTGATGGTAAAGATTCCTCCTCGGAAGAATGGGCAAATGCATATCATGTTTTCCTTAATTACGAAACAGGTGACTGGTACGGGTGCGTTGTAGGCGATGAAGCTAAATTTGGATATATTCAAGACAAAGACAACGCCTGTGAAGGTTATGATGTTTATTACATGTACTATAACGATTCTTCGGAAGATACAAATTTAGATTACGAAGTTAAAAACGGCGGAATATACATAAAAGTTGTTGCTAAAGATAAATCACGCGGAAAAGCTCTTTCTGAGGCAGACGGAGCTTATAATGCCGGTGATGTTGTCCAAGTTGCAATCTCACCGCTGAATTCAAAAAGCCGTCCTTCAAATAATGTATCTTCATATCTTTATGATTTCCCATATTATACGGCAATGAATACGAAAAATTCTGATTCATGCTACTTTGAACACTTTCAGTATAAAACTGGAGAGCTTACTCTCGGTAGCTCTCTGGGTATCAAAACTCAATCAACTGTTACAGCCGACGGATATTTTATGGAAATACAAATTCCATGGAAAGCAATGAATGTTGGTAACAGGCTTCCTAAACACACCCCCGGTTCAATGATGGGTTTAGGTGTAGTTCTAATGGACTGGGTAGCTTCTTCCCCATTTTATGAAGTTGCGGATTTCGGATCAGGTACTGATTTCCTTTCGGCATTACAGAATGCTCGTAAGTATAATACCGTTACATTTGGTGAAATTACAGCTGCTCCCGGGGCAAACAAATCTGATTTATCAGCTCTTAAATCTGCTATAACAACTGCTGAAGGATTAAAAGAATCTGAATATACTCCCGCAACATGGGCAGTATTAGCACATGCTGTTGCAAATGCAAAAGAAATTACAGAGGCTGATCCTCAAACAAAAGCTGATGAAGCAAAAGCTCAGGTTGAAAAAGCAATTGCAGCTTTGTTAAAAATTGCAGATGCAACACCTTTCCAAATACTACAAGCTACAATAGCTTCGGTTTCAAATTATGTAGAAGCTGATTATGATTCTGAATTGTGGGCTATAATGCAGCAAGCTCTTACAAATGCGAAAGCTATTACAGAACAGAACACAGAAGCAGAAATAAATGCAGCTAATGATGCATTAACAGCTGCAATTAATAAAATGTTAAATCCAAGTGATGCGGATGTAAGCACTCTTAATACGGTTATAAATTCTGCAAAGCTTCTTAAGGAAAGGTCTTTTTCAGCTGAAGATTGGGCTGCTTTACAGGCTGCAATTGTTGAAGCTGAAAAGCTGACTGCTAAAAATTCTCAATATGAAATTGATAAAGCAGTTGAAAAATTAAATACACTAATGGCTAAATCAAACCAAAATACTTCTGATAAAGATGACAGTTCTGTTAACAGTAGTTCAAAAACTGAAAACAACGCATTTCCTTGGTGGGGAATAGTAATAATAGTTGTTGGTGTTCTTGTAGTTGCTGCTGTTGTTCTCTTTATTATAATAAAAAATAAAAAAGCGCAGAATATTCCTACGGAAGCACAACCGGAAAGCATTCAATCTGTAGAGTCAGAAGAACACGAGGGTTCAATGTCAGAAGAAAATATGAATTTAGAAGTTTCTCAAGAACAACCTTCTGAAGAAGATAAATAATAGTTTTATAATCAGTTATATATCGTTTCGGTAATTTATTGCCGAAACGATATTTTTTTAACTGATTATTTATATTTATCAATAAGTAAAGAAACGATTAACATTATTCAATCGGACAAGTAGTGTATAAAGGATCTAACAGGTACAAGATGTAGCCCTAGAAGACAAGTTCACATTTTATTCAAAAAAAAAAGTGAAAAAGGGGTTGACGAATGCGAATTTGTGTGGTATAATAATCAAGCCGCTAAACGAGAGGGCAAAAAAACAAAGCGGTAGCGAGACATAAAAAAGAATAACGCAGGTAAGTGAAAATGCTTACAAAAAGCGAGTTTTTTAAATGAATTGCAAAAGAATGAACCTTGAAAATTAAACAATGACATACCCTGTTAATTTACAGACCACGGTCTGTCGCGGAGAAGCAAAACTCCGAGTAAACAAAAAAATGCGAAACGAACCAGAACAATACTTTGTCTGGTGAGAACTCAAAAGAAACTAAACTCTATGACGAGTTTAATATTTTTTAGAGAGTTTGATCCTGGCTCAGGATAAACGCTGGCGGCGTGCCTAACACATGCAAGT
>QAKR01000055.1 GCA_003343705.1 Clostridiales bacterium
TTGCACTTTCTTGCGGTCCACTTTCATATACCGTTCTTTTTACGAACTGTTCAATGATAATTCCAACCCTTTCTGGCAGATTTTTTTTCAATGAAAAAATTTATATATTACAGTATCTGGGAATTGTTCTTTTAATTATTGCGTTCTATTTTATATTTAATCCTCAAAAAAATGCCTCGCTTAATCCCAAATGGTTTTTCTTAACATTATCAACTTTTATATCATGCGGGCTAATAGGTGTTTTACAAAAAACGCATCAATCATCTTCTCACAAAAATGAATTTTACATGTTTTTACTTATTTGTGTTGCCTTTGCAAGTATAATCTCATTTATAATGGCCTTAACTAACCATAAACAAAATCCGAGAAATTTAAATAAAAAAAC
This sequence comes from Clostridiales bacterium, assembly GCA_003343705.1. GTDB lineage: Bacteria > Bacillota > Clostridia > Oscillospirales > UBA644 > QAKR01. Next base: position 386 of record QAKR01000055.1, read on the forward strand.
ATACATATCTATAATCTTTGCTGTTATATGCGGTATTTTTATTGGTGCATGCAATATTATAAATTTATATCTTTCCGGAGTGATGCAGGCAGCTATTTTTTTCCCGGCTTTAAATGGAATTTACATTATTGGTTCAGGAGTTGTTTCTATTATATTTTTTAAAGAAAAAATGACTATTAAGAAGGCTGTAGCTTTTATATTAGGTATTATCTCAATAGTACTAATTGGGAATGTCATACCATTATCTATATCATTTTAGACATATTTTATCTTATTAACAATTTTTTATTGTATTATATTTATAAATTTTTACAATTTTTAGTCTTTTGTATTGACATAATCTGTATTTGTGTGTTAAAATATTTTACACAGCAAAGGTTTTAAAAATCAATAAGGAGGACTGAAAATGGAGGCTTTATGCATCCTTGCCCCGATCGGAGCTGTTTTTGCTCTTATTTTTGCGGGGTATAATGCGCTTTTGGTGAAACGAGCAAAAATAGGCAACGAAAAACTTAAAACTTTGTCCGGCTACATAAAAACCGGTGCAAATGCATATTTAAAACGACAATACAAAACCGTTGGGATTTTCTTCGGGGTTGTATTTTTGTTTTTTTTAGGGATTGCATTACTTAGCCCGGATAAATTCAGCATATTTACGCCCTTTGCATTTATAACAGGCGGTTTCTTTTCAGGTCTTTCAGGTTTTTTAGGTATGCAAATTGCAACATCGGCAAATGCACGTACAACAACGGCGGCAGGAAAATCACTTAACAGTGGGCTTAGAGTTGCTTTTTCAGCAGGTTCTGTAATGGGGTTTGTTGTTGTCGGATTAGGCCTTCTAGATTTATCTATATGGTACTTCCTCTTAAAGTATATTTTCAACCTTAACGGCGCTGATATAACTATAAACATGCTGACATTCGGTATAGGAGCCTCGTCCATGGCTTTATTTGCGCGTGTCGGAGGCGGAATATTTACAAAAGCGGCTGATGTAGGGGCAGACCTTGTAGGCAAAGTCGAGGCAGGAATACCGGAGGATGATGCACGCAACCCTGCGGTTATTGCTGATAACGTTGGTGACAATGTAGGTGATGTTGCGGGGATGGGTGCGGATTTATATGAAAGTTATGTAGGTTCAATTGTTTCATCAATGGCTCTCGCAGTTGCAGCAGGGATGGAAGGTTGTTTACAAATGACTCTGCCCCTTGTTCTTGCCGCAGTTGGAGTATTAGCCTCTATAATTGGAACCTTTTTTGTACGGACTAAAGAAAACTTAGATCAAAAGCATCTATTAAAAGCTTTACGGAGAGGTACTGTTGTAAGTGCAGTATTATTTGCAGTTGCTGCATTCCCTCTTATATGGTTTTTATTGGGGCAAGATAAAATAGGAATATATTTTGCTATTATTTCAGGGCTTTTAGCAGGTGTTTTAATCGGGCTTTTCACCGAATATTTCACTTCAGATACATATAAGCCGACACGATGCATTTCAGAAAGTTCACAAACAGGAACAGCGACAGTTATTATAAGCGGATTCAGTCTCGGCTTAAAATCAACAGCCGCACCTATTATAATAATCGGAGCATCTATACTGGTTTCGTTTTATGTTTCCGGTGGAAATGTCAACCCCAAATTAGGGCTTTTCGGCATAGGTCTCTCAGCAGTAGGGATGCTTGCAACTCTTGGTATAACCCTTGCAACCGATGCATACGGGCCGGTAGCAGACAATGCCGGAGGGCTTGCTCAAATGGCAGAAATGCCGGAAGAGGTAAGAGAGCGAACTGACGCACTTGATAGTCTCGGAAATACAACTGCTGCAACCGGCAAAGGATTCGCAATAGGGTCCGCAGCACTTACAGCCTTGGCTCTTATTGTTTCTTTTGTTGACAAGCTTCCTAACGGAGGCGCCGGATATGATCTTTCTCTTACAAACCCAATCGTACTTGTAGGGCTTTTTGTCGGAGCAATGCTACCGTTTTTGTTTGCGTCAATGACTATGAATGCAGTAGGTAGTGCAGCACAGAGTATTGTTTTAGAGGTTCGCCGCCAGTTTAAAGAAATTAAAGGTTTGTTAACAGGGCAAGCAACACCAGATTATACAAGATGTATAGATCTTTGCACAAAAGCATCATTACGTAAAATGATTATACCTTCCCTGCTAGGAATTGTATCCCCTCTTATTATAGGCTTTACTCTTGGCCCTTGCGGAGTTTCGGGAATGCTTATGGGGGCAACTGTTTCCGGATTTTTACTTGCTGTTTTAATGGCTAATGCCGGCGGTGCGTGGGATAATGCTAAGAAATACATTGAAGCAGGCCATTTTGGCGGAAAAAACAGCCAAAACCATAAAGCAACAGTTGTCGGAGATACTGTAGGTGACCCGTTCAAAGACACGGCAGGCCCTTCACTTAATATTCTGATAAAACTTCTTTCAATCGTTTCCATTGTTTTCGCATCACTCTTTGCAGCATACAACTTTTTCGGATAAAGTAAAATAAAATATTATGCAGTACGCACTAATTTAGTGCGTACTGCATTGTTTCTTTATTTTATATAAAAAAGTGAATAAGGATTATTACCTACAGATTAAAACACAAGAGATGTTATTTACGTTATATTCTGAAGTTAAAAATAATAGTACATCATTTTACATTTTTCTATTACTAATTAATTTCATTTGCTTTTTCGATTATTTTCTTGAGTCTATGTGAAACTCCGGATTTTGAAAGTGGCGGGTCACAAAGTTCTGAAAGTTGAGCAAGAGAAAGTTCAGGGTTCTCTTGCCGTAGAATTGCAATTTGGGCAAGCTCGGGGGTAAGAGAAGCAAAGTTTTCCTTTTCCAGTTTTTTAATTGCGGCAAGCTGTTGTGCAGCCGCAGAGACTGTTTTATCAAGGTTTGCATTATCACAATTAATTTGGCGGTTAACTGTATTGCGTATTTGCTTTTCAATTCCGGCATTCATATAATCAAAACAAAATGTTGTCGCGCTTAAAATATTTAAAAAATCTAAAATACTCTCCGAGCTTTTAAGATAGACTACAAAATCACCATTCCGAACAGTTATTTTTGGTTTTATATCAAATGTACCAAGGGCAAAAACGATATCGTCAGCGAAAGATTTTTCATGAAATACAAGTTCTAAATGGTAGGATTTATTGGGATCTGATAAAAACCCTACACATACAAAAACTCCGCTTATAAAACTTTTAACACAACATTCTTTCTTTATTAAATCAAAATCGATCTGGTGACCAACAATACTTCTCTCACTAACCGCCAGAATCTTTACAATCTCTTCCGATTGTTTTTTATTTAAACTAAGCTCATAAATCGGTTTTATATTACCCTTTACTAAAACATCTTTTACTGATGCTATTTCCGGAATTTCTTTATTTATATATTTTATAAAGAGTTCTAAAATATCATTATGCTCTGTCAAAACACGTATAAATCCCGGTAAAAAAGCATTACCGGCTGCAAGAAATCCATACCAAAATGATTTACGACAACAAGGTAAACGCTTTTGCGTACAAAGATTTATTTTAACATCGTATGAATACGACATTATACTCACCCCACATATCTGACTTCCGGAGTTAATGTTACACCGAACTTATCATAAACGGTTTTTTGGATATAAGATATAAGATCAAGCACATCTTTTGCGGTAGCCTGCCCGGCATTAATAATAAATCCGGAATGCTTTTCACTCACTTTTGCACCGCCTATACTATATCCGCGAAGGCCACAATCATCTATCAATTTCCCGGTAAAATACCCTTCCGGGCGTTTAAAGACACTTCCGGCAGAGGGCATTTCCAAAGGTTGTGAAGCACGTCTTTTTTTAATTAGTTCATCCATTTTATTACGGATCTCTTCAGGATTGCCTTTTTTAAGCTTTAATACTGTTGAAAAGATTACATCACCACTTTCAAAACGTGAATGACGGTATGCAAAATCGTGTTCTTCTTCAAAAACTTCTTTTATACGACCGTTTTTATCTACATATGTAGTTTTATCAACAATGCCGCTCATCTCTTCACCATAAGCACCAGCATTCATCACAACTGCACCGCCTACCGTACCCGGTATACCATGAGCGAACTCAAAACCGGTAAGACCGTTCTGTAATGCAAAATTAGCAACTTTTGCATTTGTTAACCCAGCGCCAACAGTTAACTCTGTTCCGTTTTGTTCAATAAAATTAAATTTATCTGTTTTTATAACCGGCATGCGGAGCCCTTCATCCGATACAAGCAAATTTGATCCATTACCTAAAACAAAAAAATTAATATTGTTTTGACGTAGATAAGCGATCAGTGCCGAAAGCTTACGCAAGTTTTCTGGAGAAATTATTAAATCAGCAATACCGCCGATTTTAAATGTAGTATGGTTTTTCATAGATTGTTTTTGCATAAATTCATAATCATTTTCAGTTAAAAATTTGATCATACAAACTCCTTAACAATTAACATGCACTGCAGGTTTTTATAAAATTATGGCCACTTAACTTTAAAAGTGGTTCATGATTTTCGAGAATATTTTTTGTCTGACAAGGCAGACGACTCAGAAATACTACCGTATTTCAAGGAGGATAACACAGTCAGGTGAAAAATAAACCGAAAAGACGGACCGATTTTATAGTTAATCGACTATAACTTATGTTAAAATCGTTTTCATTTTTATATTATGCGATTATAATAAAAATTATATTAATGTAGGATAAAACGCCGCCTAAGCGGCGTTTTATTATTTGACTATAACTATCCACCCAAGAATCAGCTTATCTTTATTTCCTATTTTCCAATATCTTTACTGTTTAAAAAAGTTTCAAAAGTCAGTACACAATACATTTTAAATCTTCTACTTTTATAATAATATAAACTATTTTTTAATTTAGAGTCATTCCCATTTCCGCCTGAAGCCTCTTGTTAAGCTCTTCAGCAGCATTGTAGCCCATCTTCTTTTGACGGCTGTTCATAGCAGCAACCTCAATTATTATTGCAAGATTACGTCCCGGTTTTATAGGAATAGTAACAGAAGGTATCTTAAGCCCCAGAATATCATAATTCTCGTAATCAAGCCCTAAACGATCATACTGCTTTTGTTCATTCCATGGCTCAAGTTGAATTACAAGATCAACTTTTTCAGTATTTTTAACAGCTCCCATACCGAATATCCGGCGAACATCTACAATACCGATTCCACGAAGTTCTATCAAATGTCGGATAATCTCCGGTGATGAACCTACCAAAGTACGGTCTGATACACGTTTAATTTCAACAGCATCATCAGCAACTAGACGATGGCCTCGTTTAAGAAGCTCCATGGCGGTTTCACTTTTACCTACCCCGCTCTCTCCTAACATCAAAATACCTTCACCGTAAACTTCAACCAAAACGCCATGGCGTGTTATACGGGGAGCAAGTTCAACGTTAAGATAACTTATAAGAGCTGAGATAGTACTTGAAGTGCTTTCTGCAGACATCAGCAGAGGAGTTTTATATTTTTTAGCATTTTCAATTATTTCAGGAAGAGGATCAAGTCCGTGTGTTATAATAACAGCTGGAATATTATGTTCAAACAACTTCTCTATTTTTTGGCATCGCTCTGTTTCAGAAAAGCCTTCTAAATAATTATACTCCGCCTTACCTAAAAGTTGTATACGATTTTGGTCAAAGTAGCCGTAAAAATCGGCAAGAGCAAGCCCAGGTCGATTTACATCGGCTGTATTAATTAATGTTTTTTCTGCACTTTCATCAGGCACATAAAAAGCCTTTAAATTAAGAGCAGATTGGAGTTTTGAAAGATTTACCGTATATTTTTGTTCCATAGTTACCTCAAAAAACACAACTGCTCAGGCAATTTTCTAATCGCCTGAGAGCTGTATATATGTAATTTTATTAAGTGTAATCGTTCTTTTACAAACAGATTATTCAGCAATCTGAACGCCGTCAGCGGACTCTTCATTTGCTAAACCCTCAACTGAAGGAACAGCATCTGCGTCAGCAGTTGCTTCTACTATTAGAGGTTCTTCTTCGGAAAGAAGCGCTCTGATAGAAAGGCTTACGCGCTTTTCCTCATAGTTTATCTCAATTATCTGAGCTTTCACAACATCTCCAACTTTAAGAACTTCGGAAACGTTTTCAACACGATGATTGGAAAGTTGAGAAATATGAATGAGACCATCAACATTATCAACAACACTGACAAATGCACCGTAAGGCATAATTTTTAATACAGTGACATCTAAAACATCGTCAACTTTATATTTAGCTTTAAGAATTTCCCAAGGATTATCTTCAGACTTTTTATAAACAAGAGAAATCTTGCGTTTTTCAGCATCGATTGCTTTTACTTCAACTTCGATTACATCACCGACTTTAACAAGTTCTTCAGGTGATTTTATTCTACCCCAAGTTAAATCTGTTATATGAACCAGCCCGTCTACCCCTCCGATGTCCACAAACACGCCGAATTTAACAATAGATTTAACAACGCCCTTGTATCTTTTACCGATTTCAATGTTTTCCCATATCTGTTTTTGTGCAGAATCAAGTTCTTCTTTAAGAACAGCTCTGATAGAACCTATGATTCTCATGCGTCTGCCACTTTCATCAACTTCGATTATACGGATGGGAAACTCTTTATTTACAAGAGTGTTTAAGTCAGTATCACGGCGTAAAGAAGCCAGTGATGCAGGGACAAAAACTCTGACTTTATTAACTAAAACAACTATACCGCCCTTAACAGCTTCAATAACTTTACATTTTAAAGTATCTCCGCTATCTTTTGCAGCAACAATTTTTTCAAGACCCTTAATACTGTCTATTTTGGATTTAGAAAGTTGCGCTGTCCCTTCGACATCATTTACGCGCACAACAAAAGCTTCCACTTCATCGCCTACTTTAGGCGGGTTCTCCTCGTTGGAAAATTCATCTGAGGGAATAAAGCCTGAATGCTTTACACCTAAATCAACCTGAATCTCCGAACCGTTGACAGCAGTTATTATTCCCTTTACTCTTTCTCCATTGCGAATAATCTTCATTGAAGCTTCAATAGCCTTTGCAAAGTCTATTTCTTCCTCTTCTAAAGATATATTTTCGCTGTTTTCACTAATCATGTTATTAAAAACCTCCTCGATTGTACTGCTGTGTGTGGACGCACCTGCAGACAATCCTATTTTTTTATAATTAACTAAATTGGGTAGCTCGTTTGGGCTTTCTATATGAAAAGCCTTACAGTAAAGGGAGGCTATTTCATAAAGTTTCTGGGTATTTGAACTGTTTTTACCGCCTACTATAACAAAAGCATCAACTCTTTTAGCAAGATCTTCAACATCCTTTTGCCTTTCATAAGTTGAACTGCATATAGTATTGACAACGCGGACATTATTAAACTGTTCTAGATATTTCGCCATTTCGTTAAATTCAGATGCATTAAAAGTGGTTTGTGCCAAAAAAACAATTTCAGAGTCTATTCCACTTATATTATGCATTATTTTTTTCAATTCGTCAATATCTTTTACAATAAATTTTTTATTTTTTGTATTTCCAATTATACCTATAACTTCAGGATGTTTGATATTCCCTGCAATAATCACGTTTTCTGCATTTGAAACAATATTGTGAATTTTTTTAACTTTAGGGCATGTTTCGTCAAATATTTCCACATTCTTGTTTACTAATGCTTCATAAACACTTCTGGGAATTCCGTGAGCACGAATAAACACTATACTTCCCGGTTCTATGTCTTCAATATTTTCAGTATTTATTACGCCTTTTTTTTCAAGTTCATCGGTAATTATATTATTGTGCACAATTTGCCCGAAAGTATAGATTTTCTTACTACCGTCATCATTTTTTAAAACTTCATTAAGGGCATTCACAGCCCGATTAACTCCAAAACAAAAACCTATATTTTGAGTTTTTATGACCTCAAAGCTCATATATATGCTCCATAAGATTTTTACCTATTTCTTTATAATCCCCGTTCTCGGCACCAAACTCATTCCAGTTAATCGGTTTACCGATGATAACCTCATAACTGTTAAGAAAATGTATTTTCCTTTTGTATTTCAAATGGACAGGTAAAAGAGTGGCTTTACACTTATAGGTAAGCATAACAACGCCGCCCTTAGCATCAGAAGTGTCTCCTTCTCTGACACGTGTTCCTTCAGGAAAAATACCTATCTGCTTTCCGTCTTTTAAAAACCGCATAGCTGTTTTAATTGCCCCCATATCGTTTGCCTTGCGGTCAACTGGGAAAGCACCGAACTTTTTAACGAAAAATTTGACGATAGGAACATGAAAAAGAGATTTCTTAGCCATGAAATGTATTTGTCGCTTAATCGCAACTGTTAGAAGAAAAACGTCAAAGTTAGAATAGTGATTTGCGCAAACTATCGTTGCGCCGTTTTCTATTAAATTTTCCTTCCCCGTAACTTTAAAACGGTTAAAAAGCTTAAAATAAATTAAAAATAAATAATGTGCAAACTTATACATTGAGCTTGCTCCTAATAATATTTAATAATGCATCCATAGTTTCTTCCGGCTCATATCCCGTATTATCAAGCAAAACTGCGTCATCAGCTTGTTTAAGCGGGGCTATTTGTCTATTAGTATCGTTTTTATCACGCTCGACTATCTCCGATAAAATTCGTTCATAAGCATCGTCATCTTCTTTACCGGCAGCTTTCAGCTCCATAAAACGTCTCATTGCTCGGTCTTCAGGTGATGCGGTTAAAAAGATTTTAACTTGTGCATTTGGTAAAATAACCGTTCCCACATCACGACCGTCCATAATAACATTATTTGTTGATGCAATCTCTCTCTGAAGATCAAGAAGGAAAGCACGTACTTCAGGAATTCTGGAAACGTCCGATGCAGCCATTGAAACAGGTTGAGTTCTAATTAAGTCGGAAACATCTTCATCATTAAGTATAACCCGCTGAACACCGTCCACATATTTAAGTAAAACCGTTATTCCGGGTAATAAGCTTTTTACAGCCTCCTCGTCTTTTGTGTCTACCCCTTTACGCATAACGTAAAACCCGATAGCTCTATAAAGAGCACCTGTATCTACATAAATGTACGAAAGCTTCTTTGCTAATTCTTTTGCCTGCGTAGATTTGCCAGAACCGGAAGGCCCGTCAATAGCAATGTTAATTGGCATTAAAAAAACTCCTTTGTTTTATGATTTTCCGCGCATAACCCAAACATAAGTATATACAAATTTATAAAACTATACAACTCTATGCCCAAGGCCAACAGCCACCTCATTAAGATGCATCATACCGACACCAAAAAATACACCCACGGCAACATGATCATCTAACCTTGCAACAGCTATTTTACCGCCGACATTAAGCCCGACAGCTTTTTGAACGATTTGGCTTATTGCTTCTCGTGCAGCGCCTGCAACCGAACCTTCTTCAGCATGGCTTTCGCCAATAACACCGTCACGCTTTGCCACAGAAACTATACGATCAATCATTTTACTTATTGATGTTATATATTCGCCGCCGAAATCCGTTGCAGAAACACATATACCGGAATACGATAAATCTTCTTTAATAAACGCTTCTTCTTCGCGAGTTGCCGAAACTGCCATACGCAGTGCCGCAGCGGCAGCATCTCTACTCCCCTTTTCTTGCATAGTTTACACCTTTCCGACTGCTCGCGCAGTCATAAACGCAATTTGCAGATTAAATCCGCCTGTATATGCGTCAACATCTATTATTTCTCCGGCAAAATAAAGGCCCTTGATTATTTTAGAGCCCATCGTTTTTGGGTCTATTTCTTTAACAGAAACACCGCCGGAAGTAATTATTGCTTCATTTATAGGACGCTTTTGTTTTATCTCCAGGATAAAGTTCTTAAGCAGCAGAACTAATGATCTGCGTTCTTCTTTTGTTATAAGGTTAACCTTTTTTTCAGGAGTAATCCCGCTTTTTTCAATAATAACGGGAATAAGTTTCTTAGGCAATAGATCATCTAAGGAGTTCTGAAAATTTCTATTAATATTTTTTTCGAAGTCATTGCATATACGCTTATCAAGAGTTTTTTCATCAAGAGCAGGCTTTAAATCAATTGATATTAAATCCCCGTTCTCACAAAAGGAAGAAGCACTTAAGACAAGCGGACCGGAAACACCGAAATGAGTAAATAAAAGTTCACCGAAATCGTTATATACAACTTTTTTATTATTCGGCTTTATTATTTTCAATGAAATATTTTTTAATGTAAGGCCTTGAAGAGGAAGAATGTTTGTTGTTTCAAGTGGGACAAGTGCAGGTTGTGGCGTAATTATTGTATGTCCGTATTTATTTGCAAGCTCAAAGCCTTTTCCGGTAGAACCGGTTCCGGGATACGAAAGACCGCCTGTACATAATACGACTGAAGATGAAAAATATTTTTCCCCATCAGTACAGACAATTCCTCTTATCATTGAATTTTCAACCAGAAGGTCCGCAACTTCTTTATGAATAATATTCTGGTTGCCGCAATATTTTTCAAGTGTTTTTACTATATCAACAGCACGATCACTTACAGGAAAAACTCTGTTTCCGCGCTCCGTTTTTAAACAAACTCCTCGGTTTTCAAAAAACTCCATAACGTCCTGGGGTGTAAAAGAAGAATAAGCGCTATATAAAAAACGAGGATTTCTTACAACATTGGCAAAAAACTCATCACGATTACAATTGTTTGTAACGTTGCAACGCCCTTTTCCTGTTATTGAAAGTTTTTTTCCTACATTTTTATTTTTTTCAAAAACTAAAATGTTTTTACCGCTTTCAGCAGCAGTACCGCCACACATAAGGCCTGCAGCTCCGCCGCCTATTATAATTAAATCAGTCTTTTTTATCATAAACCTTATTTTCATCCCAAATCTGCTCAAGCTCCGCTAATGCAGAAGTAAGATCCTGTTCTTTTTTTATTGCAACAGCCGAGATAAGTGCATTCACAAGGCTTAAAGGAGCAACAAGGCTGTCTGTAAAAGCAGTTATATTGCTTTTCGCAAAAAGTGAATAAGTTGCATAATCGCATAATGGCGATGATGAACTGTCGGTAAGAGCAATAACTGTTGCATTTTTATTTTTTGCGAATTTTAAGGCTTTAAGCGTACGGTTTGAATATCGAGGATAGCTTATGCCTATTATTATATCATTTTGGGTAATATGAAAAATTTGTTCAGCAACCTCGCTTACGCCGTCTGATCCTACAACATTAACATTATCAAACATAAGATTAAAATAAAATCCCAAAAATTCAGCCAAAGCAGAAGATGAACGAACACCCACAATATATATGCGCCGTGCGCTTATAATACTCTCTACAACAGCATCAAATGTCTGTGTATCTAAATTCTCAAGTGTAAGTCGTATTGTTTCCATATCTGACTGCAAAACATTTTTAAGTACAGCTGACGTTCCTATATGGGATTTCGTAACCTCCATACGCTGTACAACTGTCATTTTATTATGAGCAGCTTTCATCAGAGCATCTTGAAGCTCCGGGTACCCTTCAAATCCTAAGGTTATTGCAAAGCGAATTACGGTGCTTTCACTGATGCCGACAACCGAACCTAATCGCGCTGCCGTCATAAATGCAGCTTTGTCATAATTTTTAAGCATATAATCCGCTATTAAGCGATGACTTTTGGAAAGATTTTTTTTTCTATCTTCCAAAAACTGCATAAAATCCTGCACTTTTTTCAACCTTTCAAAACATAAAAAATTCTTTTACTTTTTTAATATATGATACCATATCAGTAGAAAACGAAGTAAAGTGTTTTGCATTTTCAACCAAAAACATTGATTTCCTTGAAATGCATGCTTCATAATTACGGATTGTCATTTCCGGTGGAACAAAAACATCTTCTTGTCCATGAACAAATAACACAGGAACATCCGTTTTAGAAACAGCCGTTATTGTTGTAATTTCTTTTATTAAAAAGCCTGCTTTGAATCGACATATTATATCTACAAACCATAAAAACGGAAATGGCGGTAGTTTATAAAGCTTTTTAAGCTGATACTTAAACACGTGATATGGTGATATATATGCACAGTCTGCAACTACACCTTTCACGTTTTTCGGCAGCTCATCGAACGCAAGTGTCATTAAAGAAGTAGTTGCGCCCATTGAAACACCGAAAAGATATATATCTTTCTGTCCGTATTTTTCAAGAATTGTTTTCAACCATAAAAGGCAATCATATCTCTCTTTTATACCAAATGTTATATATTTACCTTCACTCTCGCCACACGCACGTTGGTCATAAATCAAAACATTAAAACCTGAATTATATAAAATTTTTGAAATGCGACCGAAATCACGCAGCCCGTTTGAAGTATAACCGTGTACACAAACGGCTGTTTTTTTTGAACCCTCGCACGACAGATATTTACCACAAAGCAAAAGTCCGTCGTGCGAACGCACACTGATATTTTCATAAGGTTGCGATAAAAACCAGTCTATTCCCGCTTTTATTTTAAAGCGTAAATCATTAACAGATTCTTTACCACCTATAGGAATTCTTATGTATTTCTGTTTTCTAACACAGGCAAAGTTAAAAAGACTTAAGGCGATTATAAAACACATTACAAAAAATAAGATTATCACGCATACAAGAATGATAAAAATATTCATGAACCTTTTCTCTCTTCTGTGTTATTATAAATATTATTTATTAGGGAATATTACAACTTTCAAACCTTCTCCACGCTCAGCAACGCCAAAAGCTTCTTCCCAGTCATCTATGGCAAAACGATGTGAAATAAGAGCATCTGCATTGATTTTACCCTGGTTCATAAGTTTTAAAGCTGTATCCCAGCTCTGCCACTTATGCCCGAATGTCCCTACAAGTTTTATTTGCTTTGCGGTAAGCATTGAATATTCAATTTCCATTGTTGGCTTTGTCAAGCCTATCTGTACAAGTGCCCCCATTTTTTTAAGGAGTGACATGCCTGTATGAACACCAGGAGCAGATCCGGAACATTCATAAACAACATCCGCACCTCTGCCGTCAGTAAGATTGTTTACAAGCTCCTCTACGCTGTCTTTTTGAGTGTTAACGACATAATCTACCCCTAGATCTTTAGCAATTACAAGGCGTTCTTCGTCTTGTGAAAGGCCTGTTACAATAACGGTTGCACCGAAATTTTTAGCAAGTTGTGCAACCAAAAGGCCTATTGCACCTGCACCTATAACAACAACCGTATCTGTGGGAATTAAAGAAACTGCATCGTAAACAGCATGTACGGAAACTGCTGCAGGCTCACAAAGGCTGCCCGCATCAAAATCAATCTCATCAGGTAGTATATGAATAATATCTTCTCTCACAACACAATACTGTGCCATACCTCCGTCAACTCCATAACCGATAGAAAGACGGTCTTTGCACATTAAGAAGTTACCTGTTCGGCAATAATAACAATGGCCGCAAACAACATTTCCGGTTTCTGTTACAACTCTGTCGCCTACTTTAACACTTTTAACATCCTCACCAACTTCGGAAACAACACCAGACAGTTCATGGCCTAAAACCACCGGAGGATTGGACCACGTGGTGCCGTGTTTTATTTTAACATCTGTTCCGCAGATACCAACGGCTTCGACTTTAATTTTTACTTCATTTTTCTTGACAGAAGGTTCCGGCTTGTTAATAAGTTCAACGTTGCCTTCTCCATCTTTAAGTTTTACAATTGCTTTCACTGCTATACCTTCTTTTACAAAATTTTATTGTAAATGCCAACCATCTCAGTTTCGCCCGGTAAAACATAGGACCTGGCCAAAAGCCTCTGCTGTGATTTTATTACTTGTTCAGCGAATGTAATAAGAGTGTTTTTGTCCGCTCCGTAAGAAGAAAGAGGCTTAATTTCTATAAGTTTTGAAATTAAGCTGTTAACATCCGCAACACCGCAATTTTTAAAGAATATTTTCAGGCTATCAAATCTACCTCCAGGGGCACGCTTACCGTAAAAATTTAAAATAGGAGCTAACATCATATAATTTGCTTCGCCGTGTGGTATATGATATTCGCCGCTTAAAGGGTAACTCATTGCGTGAATAAGGCCACAGCCTGCATTTGAGAATGCAATTCCTGCATAGTTTGAAGCTGTTAAAACATCTTTAGCAACATCTTTTTTTGAATCTTTACCATTTTTTTCGATATGTAAATATGCTGAAAGAATAATTTTTATCGCTTCTTTGGCAAAGAAGTCGGACTGTACCGAAGCTAGTGGTGATAAGTAACTTTCAACTGCATGTATAAGTGCATCAACTGATGAAAACATAAACACTTTATAAGGCAAATTCTCCAGAAACTCAGGGATCAGCACAGCAGTGTCGGCATAAATTGAGTCGTTTGCAAGACCCAGTTTTGTTCCCTCTTCTTCGAAAGCAACAATTGAAATATTTGTAATTTCACTACCTGTACCGCAGGTAGTAGGGATTATTATAAGTTCACGTTCACGACAAGGGGCTTCCTTGCCGGTGAAAAGATTAAAAAGATTTTGTATCCCGGATAAAACAAGTATTTTAGAAATATCAATTGCCGTGCCTCCGCCGATGGCGATTACACGGTTATAATCATATTTCCGGGCTTGTTCAAGAATTTTTTTCACCTTTTCAGAAGTGGGTTCACCACCTCCAAAATCATCCTGAGCTATTACTGCACAGGGAAGGTTTTTAGGGAATATATATGTATCAAGTAAAAATCTGTCTGTTAAAATCAGATCTTTTTGGCAGAGTTTATACTCTGCCAAAAAGTCATCAAAGCTATCACAGTTTTTTATTTGAGGAACGATTTTAAAAGATGTCATTCTTTCTCGCCTCTTATAAAATTAATAAAGTATATTTAACCTTTTACAATTTTTTTTGCTGAATTAATAATTGCAGCTGCATCTATACCAAATTTTTCTGCAAGGAATGCAGGTTTTCCGACTTCTCCGAATTTATCTTGAGAACCGAGTCTTATAAGAGGTGTCGGGCAGTTTTCACCAAGAACTTCAGCAACTGCAGAACCTAATCCGTTATTAACATAATGGTTTTCAACTGTTATAACTTTACCGGTTTTCTTTGCCGCATTAATAATAGCCTGTTTATCAAGAGGCTTTAATGTAAACATATCTATAACAGTTGCATTAATACCTTCTTTTTCAAGCTCTTTTGCAGCGCGCATAGCCTGACCTACGGCATAACCCATTGCAATAATGGTAACATCCTTACCCTCACGTAAAACGTTTGCTTTACCGATTTCGAATGTGGAACCGGCTTCATATATGCTGTCACAACCTTTTCTTACTAAACGAAGGTAAACGAGACCTTCGCTTGCAGCAATTTTCGGAAGGATATCTTCAAGCATTACAACGTCTGTAGGTTCTATAACTGTTGCAGTAGGAATACCTCTCATTATACCCAAGTCTTCAAAAGCCATGTGAGTACCGCCGTTTAAAGCAGCTGTAACACCTGGGTCTGAACCTACTATTTTAACATTAAGACCTGCATATGCACAGGAAACAAATATTTGGTCAAGGGCACGACGTGCACAGAAAACACCAAATGAATGCGCAAAAGGAATTTTGCCTTGAACAGCAAGACCTGCTGCAACACCAACCATATTAGCTTCCTGAATACCGCAGTCTACTGTCTGTTCCGGTAAAGCTTTTGAAAATGGTTTTGTGCCCATTGCTCCCATTAAATCTGCGTCAAGAAGAACTATCCTATTATCCGCAGTTGCCATATCTATCATTTTTTGGCAAAACGCATCGCGCATTGCGACCTCTTCGGCGATTATTTCATTTTTTACTTTGTAACTCATTGTTTATCCTCCCCGATGGCTGCAGCTTCTGCGTCAAGTTCTGCTAAATATTGATTCATCTGTTCTTCCGAAACATTTGCGTTGTGGCAAGACGCTTTACCCTCAAGCTCTTTAATTCCTTTGCCCTTAATAGTGTCAAGGATAATCATTGACGGCTTGTCTTTTATAGCTTTTGCAGCATCTATTGCATTGTGAATGGCTAAAACATCATGCCCGTCAACCTTTTGAACATGCCACCCAAAAGCCTGATACTTAGCAACAACATCGCCAAGTGAGTTGACGGCATCTGTTTCGCCGTCTATCTGAAGTTTATTATAATCAAGGAATCCTATCAGATTGCCAAGCTTCTTGTGTGCGGCAAACATAGCTTGTTCCCAGATTTCACCTTCTTGAGATTCACCGTCACCGGTAATACAATAAGTGTAAATATCATCCTTACCGTCCATTTTATTACCGAGAGCGATACCTGCAGCGTTAGATGCACCCTGCCCCAGAGAGCCGGTGGTCATATCGATACCAGGAGTCTTTTGACGGTCACAGTGGCTGGGTAACGTTGTGTTGGATTTATTTAACGTATAAAGTATTTCTTTATCGAAAAATCCTTTTATAGCTAATGCACTGTAAACAGCCGGGCCGGAATGGCCTTTTGAAACAACAAGCCAGTCTCTGCCTTCCCATTTCGGATTTTTAGGATCTGTCTTCATCTGGTCAAAATACAATACAGCCAAAACATCAGCTATCGAAAGGCTTCCTCCGATATGCCCGACGCCTATAGACGCAATGCATTTAATTGTTTCTTTGCGAATTTCATTTGCCTTGAGTTTCAAGGCGGTAATTTGTTCTTTTGTCATTTTTCTACCTCTTTTTAAGTTGGTTGCTCGCTAATTATTTAAGCGCGTTTCTTATTGAAATTGTTTTTTCCTGTGTTACTTCATATAAAGTGTGTGATGTTCCTTCACGGCCTATACCCGAATGCTTATACCCTCCGAAAGGTTGGTGAACGGAACGGTAATTTCCACTACCGTTTATAACACACGTGCCAGCCTGAACCTTTTTCGCAAACTTCATGGCTTTATTTATATCATTTGTCATAACAGCTGAAGCAAGACCATAAGAAGTCTGGTTTGCTATTTCAACAGCTTCATCAAAAGTATCAAAGCCTATAATCGGAAATACCGGCCCGAAAATCTCAAGATCTTTAGCCACATCATTGTCTTTTGTAACTTCTATAATAGTAGGTTCTACAAAAGCTCCGTCTTGTTTACCGCCGTAAAGTAGTTTACCACCCTGGTTAATAACAGTCTGAATGTCAGCTATAATACCATCTGCAGCTTTCTTTGAAACAAGACATCCCATTGCCGTTGCAGGATCTGAAGGATCGCCGATTTTATAATTTTTTGCAGCATCTATAAGGCGTTTGGTAAATTCTTCTTTAATTGTATTTTGTACAAGAAAACGCTTATTTGCACAACATGTCTGACCTGCGTTATAGCAACGCCCGCCTATTGCTTCGGCAATTGCAAGATCCATATCACAGTCTTCAAAGAATACGTGAGGGTCATTTCCGCCTAACTCTAAAAATACATGTTGTAAATCATGTGCGCCGCCCTTCATAAGTTCCATGCCGACTTTTGTAGAGCCGGTAAAACTTACGCCGTCAACATTTTTTGTCTCCGCCAGCCATGAACCTACTTCACGGCCATTTCCGGTAATAAACTGTGCAACACCCTCCGGAACACCTGCTTTAAGCAAAAGTTCCGTAAGCATCATTGCTGCGCAAGGTGTATCAGATGCCGGTTTTATTATAACCGCATTACCTGTAATTAACACCGGAGCAACTTTATGAGCAAACAGCTCTATAGGAAAATTAAAAGGTGTTATTGTTACAAACACACCAATCGGTTCACGTATAGTAAAAATAATATCGCCTTCTGTACGTGCTTCGGCATTTAAAGGCACACTATTTCCGTAAAGATGACGAGCAGCTTCGATAAACGATTCAAAAACCATACATAGGCATTCAAGTTCGCCTCTTGCGTCAGTTATTGTTTTACCGCCCTCAGCTGTAACTACTTTTGCAATTTCTTCAAGGTTTTCTTTTACAAGTGAAGTGAATTTTTTTATTATTTCAGCCCTTTTATAAAATGGAGTTTCTGCCCATGCAGGTTGCGCCTTTTTAGCGATAACTGCTGCCGGCTCGAAATCTTCTGCATTTCCCAATGGGACAGTGCAGACAAGCTCTCCGTTAAACGGATTTATGTTTTCAAAGGTCTTTTTGCTTTTAGCGTCAACGTGTTTGCCGCCTATAATCATTTGCATAATAAAACCTCTTTTCATAGGCACATGGAATAAATATCCAATAGCCTTCTATGTATTTTTTTGTGCAAATTCAGTAATTTTTAAATAAAAATCAAAACTTGCTTATCTTATATTATAATATATTATTTCAAAAATGTCAAGAGCAAAAGACTATAAATAACCTCTTTCAATACGCATTACAGCATAATAATTAGAACTGATTTCGCTTAGTTTCTGACGAATTTGGGCTGCCAGTTCAGCATCCGCCATTTTAAAACGGTGAGGCACCGTAACATCAAAAATGAGATTTGTATGAGTAGATCCCTCGACCATTCTGAAATCATGAATTGTAAGATTTTCGTCGATACTTTTCACTATATCACATATAGATTGATGTACAGCATTTGTTTTATCATCATCCACTGCAAGAGGATCCATGTGAATCGTTACGTCACAGTTATATTCATGGCGCAGCTCCATTTCAATTAAATCTATTGTATCATGAGCCTTAATAATATCTATATCCGCAGGGATTTCAGCATGAAGTGAAATTATAGTGCGTGACGGACCGTAATCATGAATAATAAGGTCATGTATTCCCGTAACATACTCGTGTGACATAACCGTTTTTTTAATTTGTTCAACAAACTCGCAATTAGGCGGATTGCCTAAAAGAGGAGAGAGACTTTCTTTTGCTGTTTTTATACCTGTAAAAATAATAAAGCCCGCAACCAAAAGACCTATATATGCATCAAGATTCAGCCCCCAGATAAGGTTTATCAGCATCCCGGCAGCGACAGCAAATGTTGCAATAGTATCCGTAAGACTGTCCATAGCTGTCGCTTTTATTGCAGGGGATGAAATCTGTCTTGCTAAAAAAGAATTATAAAAGAACATCCATACCTTAACAAGTATTGCAGCTATAATAATGATAAATGAAAGAATATCAAATGTCATTGCTTCAGGGTTAAAAATTTTACCAAAAGAGCTTTTTAAGAGCTCAATGCCAACTAGTATAATTGCAAAGGAAACTACTAAACCGGTTATATATTCAACTCTACCATGTCCGAAAGGATGTTCTTTATCGGCAGGAGTGTTGGAAAGTTTAAAACCTATAAGTGTTACAATTGATGACCCGGCATCAGAAAGGTTATTAAATGCATCTGCCACTATAGAGATTGATGCTGTTAATACGCCGGCTGCCAACTTACCTGCAAATAAAAAAAGATTTAAAACTATCCCCACTGCACCGCTTAAAACACCGTATTTTGCGCGAACCTGCGGCGATGAAGTATTTTTGTAGTCCTTCACAAAAATACGTAGCAACAGTTTTATCAATGATACCACCCCTATAATATTTGTTTATTTTAATTTATTACAACAAAAGGCTGTTTATAAATAATGTGTATGCAACTGAAATCACAACGGTTATCCAGAGCATCGGTGACATTAGTGAATATTTAAGAGCTTCTTTTCCTGTTATAAGCTGATTTCTTTTAAAGTCCTTTTTATGCTTTTTTATATATAACATTAAAAAACATATTCCTCCACAGATAGCACAGAATGCGGTAAAAATATACATCTCTGTAATTATAAAATCATCTATGTGCCCGGTGAGAACTGTAAAAAATGCCGAAATAAGATTATTTAGAAAATGAAGTAATAAAACAATAAAAAATGAGCGTGTTTTAATATATATAAATGCAAATAAAAGTCCCAGAGCAAATGCATACGGAGCTTGAGCAATTGTATAATGGAAAAGCGCAAATATTAAAGCACTTATAAACATTGCCGCTTTGTCGTTATATTCGGCAAGAGTACCACAAATTACAGACCTCATTACCAGCTCTTCACAAATAGCAGGCAGAAGCGCAACAAGAAAAAAATATGCAACAGTCTGGCCAAAGCCCTGCGGAATAGTCAGCATTTGCGTATAATCACCAATGACATCTTTACCTGTCACAGCAGTAATAAACATCTGAAACAAATTCCAAACAAATGATAAAACCATCGCAGATCCTAAAAAGATAAACACATACGCAGTTTTATCAAAGGCACAAACTTTTTTACTTTTAAAATATTTATTTGGTTTTTTTCTAAATACAAATGATGCTAAGAAAAGAATTGAAGAAGTATACAGAAGAATATAAATAATATTAACTAAAAAAAAGTCTGTCCAAAATTTATTTTGTTCAAAAAAATCAGTAAATGAAGATTTTAATAACGAATACGGAATCTGAATAATATATTGCGTAAAAAGAGGAATAAGCCCCAGCGCAAAAATAATATTGACTGTTTTAAAATAACGTTTTTGCTCGCTCATATAAAAAACCTCTCAAATTTAGGTACATCTTCATTATTTATACGGGCCTTGATATGAGTTCCGTCCGCCATATGCTCAGTATTAAGAATTATACTTTTGTCATGAAGTAAAGCAAGCGCTCCGCCTTCAGAATACGGAAAAACAAGGTCGTAAACCTTTGCCGGAAAAACGATATCAATTATTGTTTTTTTAAGTTCTTCAAGCCCCTCGCCAGTTACTGCTGAAACAGACAAAACCGGCACTTTATATTGATATGACAAAATTGCTGTTTCTTCCGTTAAATCACCGGCGATATCACATTTATTCAAAACAAGCAAAGCCGGTTTATCAGACGCACCCAAATCGTAAAGTAGCTTTGAAACAATTTCAAGTTGATCCTGAGCCTCGCTATCCGACGAATCCACTACAATTAAAAGCAGAGATGCACAAAGAGATTCTTCAAGTGTTGATGAAAATGCATTAACCAGAGTATGAGGTAGTTTTCTTATAAAACCTACCGTATCAACAAGCAAAACATCCTCCCCGTCTGTTTCAAGGCGACGTATTGTCGGATCAAGTGTTGCGAAAAGCTGATCTTGAACATAAACTCCGGCATTTTCGCAAAGTGCGTTCATGAGCGATGATTTTCCGGCATTTGTATAACCAACTAACGCAACGGTTACAGCCCCATCTTTTGCACGTTTTTTTCGTGAAAGCTCCCGACGTTTGGCTATCTCATCAAGTTGCTGTTGTATACTTAAAATTCGGCGTCTGATATGACGCCTGTCCGATTCAAGTTTTGTTTCACCCGGGCCTCTTGTTCCAATTCCACCGCCCAGTCGAGAGAGTTCAGTCCCAATTCCTGTAAGACGAAGTAAACGATATATAAGCTGTGCAAGTTCGACCTGAAGGCTACCTTCAAGAGATGTTGCCCGTGAAGCAAAGATATCAAGGATAAGCGTCGTACGATCGATTACCCTCATATCAAATATATCTTCCAGTTCTCGTATCTGAGAGCCTTTCAGCTCGTCGTCCACGATAACGATATTCACATCCTGCTGTTTACATAATTCTGCAATTTCTTCAGCTTTTCCTCTGCCTATATACGTTGCTGGAGACGGTGCTTTTCTACGTTGAATAGATTTTAAAGCAGTTTCTACTCCTGCCGTTTCGGCAAGACGTTCAAGCTCGTCAAGAGAACGTTCTGCATCGTTTTCCTCTTCAAAATCAACACCGATTAAAACGGCAAGATCTTTTTCATAATTTTCCAAAAATTTTTACCTCTGATTAAATTATTAATTTCTGTAAATGATTATAATTGTTTATTGCTATCTAACTATTTTACACTATCATAATCTATTTGATTATTATATCATAAGTTTACCTGAGCAAAGCTCAGTATGCGGCCATTGCCGCAAGGAAAACACCTGGTGTTTTCAATAAACAATGGCAATAGAACAGTAGTTGCGGAATTTTCCGCAACTACACGCTTTGCGTGTTTGGTAGCTTTGCTACCTACTGCATTTATTATATCATAAATTTATAAAAAAAACAATATCCCACTTGCAAAACAAATAAAATCGTGTTATACTTTTACGGGTGATTTTAATGAACGGTAAACAAAAACCGAAAATTCTTATGCTTCTTAACGGATTTTCCTCTAAATATGGGGAAAACCCCGATTATTTCGACATTATAAATATTAACGCTGTTTCGGGCGCAAAAACTTATACCGGAACAGTTACTGTAAATGAAAAAACTATTGAATATGCTTTCGGAGCATCAAAAACATTTAAGTCTTTTGACGAAATGATCAATGAGCTTGTACAGGCACTCCTGGGTTATGATAGCGTAAGTGTAGAATATATTGAGCGTGGCACAGGGACACGCATTGTTGCAGATGATCGCAATGTTAAACTTGAAAAATTCGAAATTAAAGATAATGCCAAAGCTTTTGGTCTGAAATCGAAAAAATACAACCTTGACTTGGGCAAAGCTGCACAGCTTTTGAAAACTATCGGTTTCATGACAGATGACGGTAAGCTTAAAAACGATATGATACGTAAATATAATCAAACAGACAGGTTCCTTGACCTTACGGGAGATTTATTTGACGGGAAAAAAAATCTGACTGTTGTAGACTGTGCCTGTGGCAAATCCTATCTTTCTTTTGTTCTCAATCATTATTTATGGGAAGAAAAGCATATCCGAGCACGCTTTGTGGGGATTGATATTAAACAGAATGTAATAGATGAAAGCCGCCGTATAGCCGACACTTTAGGTTATAAAAATATGGAGTTCATATGTGAAGATTTGCGAACCTTTGACGGCATAAAACCTGACGCTGTAATATCTCTTCATGCATGCGACGTTGCAACAGATATGGCTCTGGGCTTTGCTATACGAAACGGTGCAAAAAGTATAATATGCGTGCCTTGCTGTCATAAAGAACTTTTGGATAAATATCAGAAGCCCGACCTTGAGCCTATTATAAAACACGGGATTTTCCGTGCACGATTAAACGATATTTTAACTGACGGACTGCGAACATTAAAGCTAGAGGCTTGCGGATACAAAGTTTCCTGTGTTGAATACTGCTCCCCCCTTGACACGCCGAAAAACCTCCTTATCCGTGCACAAAAAGTATGCGAACGTGATAAAAAAGCTGAAGATGAGTATTATAATCTTCTTTCGCAACTTAAGGTTATGCCTTCTATTGAAATTTACAGCGCTATTCAAGAATAAAAATATAATTTGTTAAAATAATCTAACCTCAATGGATATAAAAGCCACTGAGGTTTTTTTATTATATTATAAATAAAAATAAGAATATTCATTTATTATTAAATTTTTATTTTAGTTTTACTTGACATGAGAGTTGTATTTTATTATAATATATCACACAACAAAAAAACAAAATAGAAAAAAAAAATATATATATATAACAGAGAAGGATATGCGGGTAATTTTATGAGCTTCACAAAAAGTTTACCGCTGTATATACAAGATGCATTTGCTGCAAATAATGCTAATGCATCAGATTTTATTGCATTTTTTTACTCGGATATGCTGCCTGACGGGAAATATGCAGATGTATATATAGCCTTTGACAAAGAAAATTTATTTATTTTAAGTGGTATGTCAAATGTTAAAAAAGCTAAAGGCAGTATTAAAATTAAAGCATTTTATGAGCAGGCCAGCTTTAAAGTTATACCTTTAAAAAGTATAATGTCTGCAGTTGTAGAAAGGTATCTTTCCACTGCAAAGCTGCTGATAACAGGTGTTGATGATCAAACATCAGAGATTGCATTCTTTTCACTTGGGATTGCAAATGAAGCTTCGAAATTTATCCGAAATTTAACAGCATTTAAAGAGAATAAACCATATAACGAGCAGGAAGATGATGATCCTTTTTGCGCAAAATGCGGCATGAGATACCCTGACAGTTCACATAAAGTTTGCCCCAAGTGTATGAATAAAAAGGCCATATCATTAAGACTTTTAAGTTTTTTTAAACTTTATTATAAGCAACTTATTGGCTATTTTTCTATGTTAATATTGAGTACCGCGTTTGCGGTTGCTGCCCCTTATATAGGAACAAAGATTCTTTATGACAATGTTTTAACAGAAGGAGGCTCTCTTTACGGAGAAGTCCTTTTAATAGTCTTGTTAATTTTGGGGGTTCGAATTATTGGTTTGTTTTTTGAGATGGCACAAGGTTATATATCCGCAAGCATAATTCCAAAGGTCATTTATGATATTGAAGTCCGTGTTATGTCAGCCATGCAAAGGCTATCAATCGGGTTTTATACAGGTAAACAAACAGGTAATTTAATGACGCGTATTCAGTCTGACACTAATAGTGTATATTGGTTTTTTATTGATGGGGTACCAAATATTATTATAAATGTATTTATAATAATAGGTATTACTGTTGTTATGTTTTTAATGAATCCGCTGCTGGCGTCAATAACAGTCGGGGTATTATCCTTTTTACTGCTTTCTTATATTTTTTTACAATCTGTATTTAAGACTGCATACAGAAGCAGGTTTATACACCAGTCAAACATGACATCCCATATCAGTGATACAATGGCAGGACAAAGGGTAATAAAAGCTTTCGGAAAAGAAAATCAAGAAGCCGAAAGGTTTTTAAAACTAAGTAAAAAATTTAGTAATGCAGAAAAAAAAGTTGCAGATATGCAAGGGGCTATTTTTCCATTTTTTAATATGCTCGCAAATTTTATATATCTTATTGTGCTGGCTGTCGGAAGTATAATAATTGTTACAAGCAAAGGACAGGACTTGTCTCTTGGCCAGCTTATGGTATTTGCTTCATACATAAATATGCTTTACGCACCGATTAACTTTTTTTCATATGCAATTGACTGGTGGTCACATTGTATGGACTCGTCACAACGTATTTTTGAAGTGATGGACGCCGTTTCCGACGTACCTCAAGCGTCTTATCCGGTGAGCATCAAAGAGATGAAGGGCGACATTGATTGTAAAGAAGTTCTTTTTGAATATGACCCCGGCAGACCGGTTATAAAAGATTTAAATTTATCAGTAAAGTCAGGTCAAATGCTTGGAATTGTAGGAAAAACAGGAGCTGGCAAGAGCACTCTTGTCAATCTTATGGCACGCCTTTATGATGTAACAGAGGGATCTATTACCATTGACGGAGTAAATGTAAAAGACATATCAATTGAAGACATGCGTAAAAACATAGGTATAGTATCTCAAGAAATATATCTTTTTATAGGAACGGTTGCCGATAATATTCGTTATGCAAGACCGGATGCATCTTACGACGAAGTTATTGCAGCGGCAAAAGCGGCTTCTGCACATGATTTTATAATGAGACTTCCAGACGGATATCAGACCCGAATAGGTGCGGGAGGGCAAGATCTTTCGGGTGGAGAAAAACAGCGAATTTCCATTGCAAGAACACTTATCCAAAACCCCAACATACTTATATTGGATGAGGCAACAGCAGCAATGGACACTCAGACCGAGCGAAACATACAAGAGTCTCTAAATGTGTTGAAAAAGAACAGAACAACTATTGCAATAGCCCACAGACTATCCACACTAAGAGATGCTGATATTCTGGCTGTTATCGACAATGGCACAATGACAGAATACGGAACGCATAACGAACTTATTCATAAAAAAGGAACATACTACACGCTTTATCAACTTCAGTTTGAAGCTGTAAAGCATATAAGCTTTGCAGAAACGGAGGGAATACAATGAGCATACAGCAGTTAGCTGATCTAAATTTTCTTAATACCGGGGAAATAGCTTTTGAAAAAGAATCCGGTGGTTACCTCAAGATGACATATGGCGACAATGAATATTCAAAAATTAAATTCAGCCGAGTTTTACCGTATAAAATGCCAGAGAGTTATATATGTATATTAGATAAAGACGGCAAAGAAATTGGTATTATAAAAGAATTAAATGAACTGGATAAAACAAATGAAATTTTAGTCAGGGAGCAGATAAACAGATTATACTACTGCCCCACTGTGTTGAAAATTATATCTGTTAAAGAAAAAATGGGATATATGTACTTTGAAGTTATAACGGCAGCCGGTAAACGAAATTTCGCAATTAAAGATCCTTCTCGAAATATAAGGTTTATCGACCCTGACGTAAAAAAAGAAGTTCAGATTTCAGACGTTGACGGAAATCGATATAAGATAGAAGATTTCTGCACATTCCATAAAGCAGGCAGAAAAAAAATTGAGGCTTATCTGATATGAATAAATTATATGAAGCAACATTTGACATTGACGATGATGGGGTTTTCTGCAACGGTAACATTATTGTAACTGATGAAATTCTAACTGTAAATACAGGAGATATAAAAGAACTTTGTTACAATTTAAGCGAAATCAACGAATTAGTTATTTCATCACAAATAGGATGCTCAACACTTGAAGTAAAATTAAAAAATGAGAGTATTGCATATCTCTGCAGATTCACACAAAGCTGTTTAAAAACAGTTTCCGAATTTGTTATAGCAGTAAATTATTATATAAATACAGGTAAATACATTCCGCTGAATAAAGAACATGCCATTTGCGAAAAATGCGGCCAACCAATTGTTAATGAATTGGATTTTTGTATTAAGTGCTCAAAAAAAGGCTCTATTCTAAAAAAGTTTTTCTCAATCAGTAAAAAATTTTTACCTGGTTTATTGTTTTGTGGATTGATTACATTAACAAGCAAAGTCTTTTTATTAATCGTTCCGTATTTAAACAGAGTTTTAGTTGACGATTATCTTATTAAAGCGCAGGATCAAAGCTATGGAGCTGAAAACCCAATCAAAATAATACTTTTTCTTTGCGTAGCCATGCTGCTTTGTTATATATTGATGCGCTTTTTTGACGTGATGGCAACTCTGCTCAGGAACAGGCTGACAAGTAAATTCACTAACGACCTCAGGGTTAAACTTTATACAAAAATTCAAATGCTCTCCATGAGTTCCGTTTCAAGACGTACAACAGGAGATCTTATAAAGCGTGTTTCCGGTGATACAGCTGAAGTTATAGGTTTTATCAATCGCACAGCTGTTTATTTAATTGAAGCATCAGCTCTGTTTATCGGTAGTTTTATTTATCTGTTAATAACAAGGCCGATGTTTGCTCTATTTGTCTTTCTTCCGATTCCGTTTGTTTTTTTCGCAATATCACGGCTTAGAACTTTTATTAACAGATGCTACGAAAAGCAATGGGTTGCTTCATCACGGGCAAACGGCATTTTACATGATATTATAAGCGGAATACGTGTTGTAAAAGCTTTTGGTACTGAAGAGAATGAAATAAATAAATTTAAAAAAGCAGAGTCTAAAGTTACCGAAATAGCTATAAGAAATGAACGAATATGGTCAATATTATTTCCCATAATAGGATTTCTCTTAACTTGTAGTGAATTTTTAGTATTATATTTTGGAGGCCAATCGGTTTTAGGAAACTATAGTTCAGGAAACCCAATGACTATTGGGGAGCTAATGCAGATAATGACATATATCACACTTATTTACTCTCAGATGAGATGGATGACATATCTTCCCCGTGATTTTGCTAGGGCTACAACAAGTATGGCAAAAATCAACGATATTATGGATGAAAAGATTGAAATAGAAAGTTGTGAAAATGCACAGACCCCGGTTATACAAGGTAATATTTCTTTTAAAAATACGACATTCGGATATAAAGCATACGAACCAATAATTAAGAACATTACACTAGATATAACAAAAGGAGAGATGGTTGGTATAGTAGGATACTCCGGTGTTGGTAAAACAACACTGATAAACTTGATTATGCGTCTTTATGATGTCAACACAGGAGAGCTTAATATAGATAATATTAATATAAAAAATATTTCTAAAAAAACTCTAAACGAAAGTATAGGGGTTGTTTTCCAGGAAACGTTTCTGTTCGCAGGATCCATTTACGAGAACTTGCTTTATGCAAATCCGAAAGCTTCGCCCGAAGATATAATTGCAGCAGCACAAACAGCCAATGCCCATGAGTTTATTATCCGATTACCTGATGCTTACAATACAATTATCGGTGAAAACGGATACACCCTTTCCGGAGGAGAAAGGCAGCGAATTGCTATTGCCAGAGCGGTGCTTCGAAACCCGGCAATTCTTATTCTAGACGAAGCAACCTCAAGCCTTGACACTGAAACTGAAAGTAAAATACAAGAAGCACTTCAACGGTTAATTAAAGGTAGAACAACCATTGCAATAGCACATAGATTATCAACCCTACGTAACGCTAATAGACTTATTGTTATGGATAAGGGTAGCATTGCAGAACAAGGCACACATAAAGATCTACTTCAACAAAAGGGAATATATTATAATTTAGTTATGGCACAAAAACAAACTACAAAAATGGCTGATGTAAATCAAATAATTGAAAAAGAAAGAATTCTGTGTTAGAAAATATAATAAACATGCCCGCTAATAAAATATATCTGTGGGCATGTTTGCTTTATAAATTTTTATTTTGTAATAATTACATATGTTTGACATTTTATAATGTTTATATTGACATATATAATAATTTTTATTATAATAAGTTACATTAAGCTATTAAAAATATAAATATAAGGGAATAAAACATGAAAAAAATAAAAAGAGCCATAAGTAATAATTTCTATATGCTGAAATTATTACACAGCGTTGCACCTTCAAAAATATATTTTAATATATTGATGACTTTATGGGGTTGTGTTTTAAGAATAATAAAAAGAGTTTTTGTAATAAAAGCGATCATAACCGCACTTGAAACAGGGCAGGATTATTGGATGGTTGTTTTTATAATAATCGGTGTGTTTTTCTTTAATATAATAACGGATTTTACAATAAATATTTATGATACATTTTATCTGCCGCGTATTGATATTGAAATAAACAGAAAACTACTTAAAATGTTTTATAAAAAATCTTCTCAAATAGATATTTCATGTTTTGAATCCCCGGAGTATTTTGATAAATATGTCAGGGCGGGCAGCGCAATTGCAACAAAAGCAAACTCCGCCTTGCACTTTTTTTGCGACATTATAAGATGCGTATTTATGACCTTTTCGGTCTCGTTTATTCTATTTGAAATCGATCCGTTTTTAATCTTTTTCGGATTAACCCCCTTGATTTATTCTATATTTTTTGAAGGCAGAAGAAATAAATTCAATTACAAATGTCGTAAACAAGATTCCAAAATCGGAAGAGAATCAGATTACATACAGAGAACTTTTTATTTACAGGACTTTGCAAAAGAACTAAGACTTACAAATGTATTTACTGTCTTGCATGAAAAATATAATGCTGTTATGGAAAAGATGCGCGACCTTATAAAGAAGAGATTCCCTGCACAATTAGGTTTTGAATTATCACAAAGATTTCTTGTGCAGGTTATTGTCGGATTGGGCACACAGTTTTATGCATCTTTTCTTGCGATTGTTAAAAAGAGCATAATGCTTAGTGACTATGCTGTTGTTACAAGCCTTGTATGGGAAATTTCAGTTTCTTTAGGTTATCTCGGTGGTGTAATACAAAGCTTTTTATATAATGCTCTTTATATAGAGGATATAAGAACATTTTTTGAAGCAGAACCCAAGATAGGGTTAAACGAAAACGGAATTGAAGCCCCTAAAGATGAATTAATTTTAAGGCTTGAAAATGTAAGCTTCAAATATGAATGTGCTGAAAATTATTGCCTTGAAAACATAAATCTTGAAATAAAACCAAAAGAAAAAATCGCTATTGTAGGAAATAATGGGGCAGGTAAAACCACCCTTGTAAAACTTATTATGCGGCTTTATGATACCTGTGGCGGAAAAATCACATTGAACGGAACAAATATTAAGGAATTTAATTTAAATTCTTACAGAAACACTTTTTCAACTATATTTCAGGATCATCAATCTTTTTCTCTTACAATTGCCGAAAACATACTTATGCATGAAAAGGCCGACGCCGACAACGATACTGTTACAAACGCATTAAAACAAGCCGGGTTATATGAAAAAGTGAATAATCTTGAGTTAAAAGATGAAACAATTCTCACCAGGGAATTTGATGATAAAGGTGTTATTCTATCAGGTGGTGAATATCAAAAAATAGCACTTGCAAGGGTTTTTGCTAAAGACAGCGGCATTGTTATTTTAGACGAGCCTTCTTCTGCACTTGATCCTCTTGCAGAATATAAGATGTACGAAAATATGATGAAAGCCTGTGAAAATAAGTCAGTTATTTTTATATCTCACCGCCTTTCGTCTGCCGTTTTAGCAGATAAAGTCTATCTTATTGAAGACGGGATAATAAAAGAACAAGGTTCACATCGGGAACTTATGCAAAAAAATGGCCGATATGCAGAAATGTTTAATAAACAAGCTGAATATTACATAGAAACGGGGGCTGAAGT
Organism: Clostridiales bacterium; assembly: GCA_003343705.1. Classification (GTDB taxonomy): domain Bacteria; phylum Bacillota; class Clostridia; order Oscillospirales; family UBA644; genus QAKR01. The sequence goes on from QAKR01000055.1 coordinate 30,762, forward strand.
GAATGCCTGAAAAGACTTCTTTTAAAACCCTTCGTTATAACTTTTATATGGCAAAATTTGTTTTTAAATATATTCCGTCATATGTTGTTGTAACTTTGTTTGATTCTATATTTTTCGGATATGTAAAAACTTGGATTGACCTTACTTTTACAAAAGAGATTTTCAATTATATAGAAACTCTTATAAAAGCAAACAATCCTGATTTTGTACCCGTAGCAAAGCTTTTTTTACTTGTTCTTGCAGTTGAAATTATTAATCATGTGCTTAATATATATCTTACCAACAGATATTATCCGCTTGTAACAAACAGGCTCACAGAAAAAATGCAGATGATTCTCTATGACAAAGTCAAAGGCGTTGATTTGTCATGTTACGATGACCCTGAATATTATGATAACTTCGTTTGGTCTATGAAACAATCAGCATCACGCGCAATGGAATCCTTTGGATATATCCCCGGTATCATTAAAGTATTATTATCTTTATCCGCAGTAATTTCTGTCATTTATAACCTCGATTGGGTAGCTGTAATTATTGTTGTGGTTGGTGTTTGTGTACGGTTTATTTCCAATAAAAAACTTATTAAAATTAATTATAAAAAAGATGTGGATATAAACACCGTAGACCGAAAAATCAATTATATCAACAGAGTTTTTTATCTTTCGGATTATGCAAAAGAAATTCGATTAAATAACATTACAGATTTAATGCTTAAAAAATTTGATCAAGCTGTTGATGAACAAAAAAGAATAACAATGATAAATATTAAAAATAAATTTATCATTAATCTTATTTCATCTTTTTCCATTGACGTTTTTTATCAAGTTGTTTTTTATTTAATAATGGCTTACCGTATTGTAATAACTAAAACGTTGACAATCGGCGGAATGATGGTTGTCGAGCAAGCAACAAAAACATTATCAACCAATATAAACAGCTTTCTTGATACAATTAACAGTATAAAATCAAGCAGCATGTACATTAAAAAATACGTAGATTTTATGAATTATCAGCCTAAAGTTTACGAGAATAAATTTGCAAAATCCATGACTAATAAGTTTGACTTTCTTTCATTCAAAAATGTATCTTTCAAATATGAAAGCAGCTCTCAATTAATTCTAAAAAATATAAGTTTTGATATTAAGCAAAATGAAAAAATTGCTATTGTAGGGTATAACGGCGCAGGTAAATCTACACTAATAAAACTCATATTAAGGCTTTACGAACCTGAATCAGGCCAAATATATATAAATGGTGATGAAATTCATAATGTTACAATAGATTCTTACAGAAACAAATTTGCCACTGTTTTTCAGGATTTCAAGCTTTTTTCTATTACATTAGCAGAAAATGTTTTAATGGATAAATACAGCTCTGATAAAGAGCTTAACGTTAAAATTGCGCTTGAAAAAGCTAATTTCAGCAATAAGTTAAACCGTATGCCAATGGGCATAAATACCGTTTTAACAAGAGAATTTGACGATGACGGAACAATTCTATCTGGCGGAGAAATGCAGAAAGTGGCAATTGCCAGAACCTTTGCAAAAGACAAAGAGTTTATAATCATGGATGAACCTTCCAGCGCGTTAGATGCAGATAGCGAATATGAGCTTAATAAAATCATGATGAATTCTGCATTTAATAAAACCGTTGTTTTTATTTCACACCGCCTTTCTACAACACGTATGGCTGACAGGATTTTAATGATGGAAAAAGGAAGAATAATCGAAAACGGCAGCCATACAGAGCTCATGGCACAAAACGGCAAATATGCTGAAATGTTTAGAATGCAAGCCGAGAAGTATTTGTGTTGAGATGTAAATAAATAACAAATATTATAAATTTTAAGTAATAAAAAACCTTGAAAACAACTTCAAGGTTTTTATTATACATATTTATAAACTTAAACTAATATTATCATAGTTTTTTATTCATTTTCATCTTAAATAAGACTTTACCCATAGCAGCTGTTATAATCCCAGCCACTATCGCTTCGGGTATACCGTTTACAGCCACAACAGTCATAACAGCCCCGTAAACCATATCCACTGTAATACTTTTTACATAAGCATAAGAGTCGTGAAAAAGAAAGAAGATAAGGTTCATTACAAGTAAAGTGTTAACCATTGAGCCTACAATACCTGAAACAGATAAGAATACCCAATCCAAACGAAGTTTGTTTTTAGATATTTTCAACAACAATTTATATACATAATAAGGCACGATACCTACTAAAATACGCGGAATGAAACAAATAATCAGCGAAAGCCAACTGCCGCTGTCGGTTCCGGGAACAGGGATTAAAGGAGAAAACACAAACGATAAAACAGCCGGAGAAATAGTATTGGATATTAAGCTTGTCAACCCGAACAATGCCCCTAACCCGGCACCGATTTTAGGCCCCAACAATATTGAACCTATAATAACGGGTATATGTATAATTGTGGCTTTAATAAACCCAAGTTGTATAAATCCTATGGGAGTAAAAGCTAAAATTAAAATAATAGCAATAAATATTGCGGTAATTACAAGAGTATAATAAAACGATTTACTTTTCATTTATTTTTCTTCCTTTTTATTTTTATTATATAAGCTGTAAAGCCCTTGTATAAGCAAGTTTGGTTCTAATATAATATTTGTATTACAGGCTTGTGCAATAAATGATGCATTTCCGCCTGTCATATACACATCTGCATCTTCCTGCAAAAATTCTTTTATTCGAGCTGACATTGAATCAACCATTGTCGCGTTCCCGTATACAGCGCCCGAAAGCAAACAATCTGCCGTATTTTGACCAAGCAGCGGCGGTAAAGCCAAAGGATCCTTATACTCAGGTAGTTGTGCTGTGTTTTGAGATAAAGAAATTAAACCCATTTTTACGCCCGGTAAAATCGCCCCGCCTAAAAAGAATCCACGGCTATTTACAACATTAATTGTAGTAGCTGTCCCAAAATCATATACAATTCCTGCTTTTCCGGTTTTATCAAATACAGCTTCGCTAACTGCAATCCGGTCACTGCCTAAAAATTTTTTATCATACAACGATAAATCTATGCTCATATGCATATCGGAATTAACAACAATAGGCTTTATATTAAACATTTCATAAATAGCACTTGTAATAGTCCCCGTTAACGCCGGAACAACAGATGATATAATGACCCCTCCTGGGATTTTACACCGTAAAAAATCATTAACAACATCTTTAAAATTATCACTTACTCTTAAGTCAGCAACAGGGTAACGATATACAGTTTTTTCGTCATCACAAGCAATCATAAAGTTGGTGTTACCTATATTTATTGCCAAAATCATTTAGACGCACCCTATTTTTCGTTCAACAGACATTTATTTACTGCTTCAATAATTTTCTCTATGTCTGCCAAAGCTCCCTTTCCTATGTCGCCACAAGCTAAAACTGATTCTTTAGGTTCAATAATCCCTATACCTCTGGCTTTAAGCTTTGATATGTTTTCACAAACCGCAGTATTCTCATACATTCGTGTGTTCATTGCAGGGGCAATAAGCACTGGGGTGTTTGATATTGCTAAAAACAGTGAAGTCAACATATCATCGGCAATACCGTTTGCAAGTTTGCCTATTATGTTGGCTGTGGCAGGAGCAACCAGTATTAAATCAGCTTTTTGTGCTAAAGTTATATGTTTTACCTCTTCCGGGCAATCCTCCTGAAATACATCGGTATAAACATTGTTTTTTGTCAAAGTCTGAAAAGTAAGCGGAGAAATAAACTTTGTTGCAGCATTTGTCATAACTACGTTTACACAATGCCCTGCTTTTATCAGGCAGCTTGTTATATCCGCCGCTTTATATGCGGCAATACTACCTGTCACACCGATAACTATATTTTTCATATGCTATTTTCCTTCCCATATTTTTTTATAACTTTAACAGCAATCGCTTTTGCAATCTCCTCTTTTGTTGTTAATCTTTTATATGTTTTGTCCGAGCTAATTAAAAATCCTGTATGAGAACTCTCAGTAATATAACAGAGATCGTTTGCCAACACAAAATCACAGTTATTTTTATCCATTAATTTGTAAGCAGCATCTAACAACTGAGCTTGTTTAACATTGCTTAATAATTTAAAACCTACTAATATCGTGGATGGGTGTATCTTTTTTATTAAGCTGATAATCTTAGGGGTTTTATGCATAAACAGCGTTAGGTTTTCATAATCGGAATTTATTTTATTAGCCTGATTGTTTTTAGAACATTCTAATATAGTATCAAAGATAATCTTATCTAACGAAGCTGTTTCAGATTTAATTATCTCATTTTTTTTCAAGGTTTCTGCTACCCTTATGGCTATATTTTCAATAGTACTTGTTCCCTGAACTGAATAATCGCTCACAGCCATTGCATGAATAACAGCATCAGGTTTATTTTCAGATAAAACGCTTTCTAATTCATTTTGTAAATCATTTACGCTGCTTACAGTTATTATTTCACAACAAGGAATATCGGGTTTTATGGCAGATTGGGAGCAGATATATATAATTTCTGAATTCGGATTAAGTTCATAAAAAGCTTTTGCAATTAAACTGCCAAGCTTTCCTGTTGAACTATTTTTTATAGCTCTTACATCATCTATTTTTTCCGTTGTTCCACCGGAAGTTATTACTATTTTCAATCAATCATTTCCTTTAACTGTTTTATTATTTAATACCATGTTTTTCATAAAATTGATTTGTGAATTAATTATATATTCAGAAACTCCGGTTGTTACGGCAAAAGTACTCAATCCTTCTATAAAAAACATTATTGACATAGCTAAGTCATCTACTCTATTTTCAGAAATAGCACCTTGCTTAACCCCGTAGTTTAGTAATTCTAAAATAATAATTTTGGTGTTATAAAATTGTTCATGAAAAAACTCTTTGTAACAATCTTCTTTATGGGAAAAACGATATTCATGCAAAGCCATTAAAAGACTTTTATCAATATTTAAAAGCCTATTTTTTTGTTTTTCAAAGTATTCATCAATTAATTGTTCAAAGCTTTTATCAGTTATCACACTATCCTTTGTTTCTTTCAGCTTTTTCTTATTATGTGTTAAAATAACTTCCATAAAAATCTCATCAACCGAGTTAAAATATAAATATATTCCACCTCGGCTTATATTGCATTCATCAACTATATCTTTTATTGTAACAGAATTAAAACCTTTGCGAATGAATACTTCTTTTGCCTTTTGAAGTATAAACTTTCGTTTTTTATCGGATTTTTTATCCATAATAAAACCTCCTTATAAAAACAATTATGACATCTGTGTCATTTATTATATGACACAGATGTCATAATGTCAATACATGTCAAGAAAAATTTGATATTTTTTTTATCATATTATTAGTCCAATTACAATTATGCCCCTCAAAGGATTATCCTCTGGGGGCATTTAAAAAACCTACATTTAATTTTAAATATGTAGATTTCATTAAATTAAGTATTCGATATAAATGAAAGTTTTTCAGTTATAGTTTTAATCTCGGCTTCACTTAGAGAAAAATCACCACTTAAAACGATAACTTTATCTTCATAAACTACAATTCCTTTTACTTCTGATTTAGGATTTTTGTTGGTGTAGACGGCGTTTGCTTTCCACATCCCAATATCGTCAGGTTGCATGAGATATTCAATTGTCATGCTTTCTACATATTTGTTTATTATCCAATCAAACTTACTTTCAAATATCTCATATTCTATTTTGCTCTGCCAATCGACTTTTGATGAAGTATATGTTGTTAAAGCTGCAAAGACTGATTTTTTTATTGATTTTTTATTGTTTTCATATTGAAGTCCTTTTATGTCAGTGATCGTTAAAGGAATATCATCTCCACATTTATAAACATTTTGAGTATTCATTTTATAAACATATTTATTTTCCATCATACTTGTGTTTAAGATAATGGTCGCCGTAGAAAATGCTAGAAGCGATATTAATGTAAAACATAAAATTGTAATGATACAATACTGTATTTTAGTTGAGACCTTTTGTCTTATTAATAATTTTCTGATAAAAAAAGCTATAATAAGTATAAAGATAACTCCTACTAAAAAAGTTAAATAAACTTTATCTTTGTTTGATATAATCCCATAAAAAGCATAAATAAGTAGAAAGGCACTAATTATTATGTATATGTTGTAAAAAATACTCAATTTTTTAAAGTTGTTTTTATTATGAACGATTATTTTCTCATTGTTTTTCAATCGCTTTTTAGCTTTTAAAGCCCACACAACAAAATAACATATTTCAATACATCCAGTTAAACAAATAAAACAAAAATATATTACCATAAATATCGACAAGTCGGAAACTATAAGTTCTTTATAATCCCAAAACGATTTAAAATTAAATAAAATAATTAAAGATAAAATAAACCACATACTGCCTTTTAATTTAAAAGTGTTTTTAACTATTGTTTTATACTTTTCCTTTTCATCCGTCTCTATTGGCACGGTGTCTTCATCGTTTGTTTTAAAAATATAAAATTTACCCCTGGAACTAACGTATTGCCATCCATATGATTCACAATAATTTATATATTCTATAGCTTCATTTTCAGGTTGCAAATCATAAGCAGAAGCTTTATCAAATATTTCAACCGAGTATATTATTTTTTGAGGTTCGCCTTTTTCAAAAGTTAAAAATGTTTTTATATCTTTTAGTATCCAACCTTTTAAAGCCATTTCTTCAAGATATTCCTTTAGTGCATCACATTCTGTATAATTATAATAAAACAATTTTCTGTATATATTTTTCATACCAAACTTTTTCACAACCGATTTCCCGCTATTTTCAATTTGTTTTAATCCATCTTGTTCCGTTTGCAACATTTGCTTACCTTTATTTGTTATAATATATGATTTGCCTCTTCCATTCCCAGCTGTCTGGCAAATTAATCCGGAAATTTCCAACTTTGAAAGTAATGTATATAAAGTACCCGGTCCGACAATAACTCTCCCTTTTGAAATATCCTTAACTTTTTTCATAATATCTGCGTCGCAGCACTCCTCTATAAGTGATAAAAGAATATAATGAATTGGTTCAGACAGTTTCTGAAAGTGCTCTCTTCCCAAAATATCACCACCTAAATATTAATTCGTTATTATCTGTTATCAGTATATCATCCAAACTTGATATTGTAAATACTTTATAAATATTTTTTTTGTTTATATATTTAATTATATTATTGCTTATATTACTAATACTATATTACGATACCACTTTTAAAAGGATACAATATAATGACAACAGATAATTTATTAATATCACTTTTCAATGATATAAACAACTGCCTCTTAAAAGATCAAAAACCGTCGGAATATCTTAGCAGCATTATAAACAAACCGGAATTCAACAAACCTCCTTTTAATTTAATAAAAAAACTCAGATTTACAGAACAATCTCCGAAATATCACCCGGAAGGAAATGTATGGAACCATACTCTGCTTGTTGTTGACGAAGCAGCAAAAATAAAAAATAAAAGCTCAGACGAAAAAGCCTTTATGTGGGCAGCATTTCTGCATGACCTTGGTAAACCGGACACAACAAGAAACCGAATGGGTAAAATAACATCTTACGATCACGACAAAGTCGGGGCAGAACTTACAGAAGATTTTCTATTTAAATTTATAGATGATAAAGAGTTTATTTCTCGTGTGGTTTGCCTTGTCCGTTTTCATATGCAGATTTTATACGTTGTTAAAGACCTACCGTATAAAGATATTCATGCTATAAATTCAAGTAATCTCATTACAGACATTGCATTATTAGGTTATTGTGACAGAATGGGCAGAAAAGGTGCTGATAAACAAGAAGAGCAAAAAAATATTGAGATGTTTTATAAAAAGTGTAAAGAGAAGGAGGGAAAATAAATGGCAAAAGCAGGCATGAGAAGACCCGACCCCAAAGATCCACACGGAACAGAGAGTAATAAAAAGCTTCACATCCCTAAAAATGCTGTTCCGCCGGTACCGGAAATTCAGGGCAAGGCTAAAAGTGGGAAAGAAAAAGTTATTAAAAAATAATCCGTTTAAGAATCAAATTAAAAATTTGAATAGCGTTATAAAAAATTGTCAAAAATAATATAAAATATAAATTCGGAGGTTATTATGCCAACAGATTTTAAAAACAGTGAGACTAAACTTAATTTAATGCGAGCTTTTGCCGGTGAAAGTCAAGCTCGGAACCGTTATACTTTTGCGGCATCACAAGCAAAAAGTGAAAACCTTCATGTTGTTGAAGCAATTTTTAAGTTTACGGCAAACCAAGAAAAAGAGCATGCAGAAATTTATTATAAACATTTAAGCGAACTTGCAGGCGAGAATATCAAAATAGACGGTGCATACCCCATTGATATTACTAATTCAATTGTGCAACTGTTGAGGTATGCCCAACATAATGAATATGAAGAGTACGATCCGGTTTATAAAACATTTGGTGACATTGCAAAGCAAGAAGGATTTAATCAAGTAGCAGCCTCCTTTCACAATATTGCTGAAATAGAAAAAACACACGGTGATCGATTCGGAAGGTTTGCAGACTTATTGGAACAAAATAAGCTTTTTGTTTCAGATGTTGAATGTAAATGGATGTGCTTAAACTGTGGTTATATATATACCGGTACAAAAGTACCTGAAGCCTGCCCTGTATGCCATCATGACAAAGGCTTTTTTATTCGGTTAGAGTTAGCTCCGTATGCAGATAATTAATAATATTTTTTAATAAAGAATACCGTTTGCATTGATTTGTAAACGGTATTCTTTGTAATTTTTTAAGACTTTTATTATGGTGTGAAGATAGTATATTGAAATTTGTTTCTCTTTTGATTCGTTGTGATGGCGAATTTACTTAACTTTTCAAAAATAACAGCTCATGTCCTAAAAATGTCCCACCGTCACGTTTTCTTAACACCCTTCTGCTTACATCTTCGTTTAATTATACCAAATAAAAAAGACATCCAAAAGGATGTCTTTTTTATTTGGTGGGCGAGGATGGATTCGGACCATCGAAGCTGAAAAGCAACAGATTTACAGTCTGCCC
>QAKR01000057.1 GCA_003343705.1 Clostridiales bacterium
TATTCGGTTTGGAAAGTCCCGAAACCCGCATAAATACTGGGGTTTTCTTACTTGTCGTTCGGTAAGGACTTCATTGTGGGGAAAAGTAAAACATCCCTAATTGCCGGGGAATCGGTAAGAAGCATAACCATACGGTCTATACCAAAACCGATACCGCCCGTGGGAGGCATACCAAGCTCAAGTGCATAAAGGAAATCCTCGTCGGTGTGGTTTGCTTCCTCATCTCCTTGTGCCAAAAGCTCTTCTTGTGCCTGGAAACGCTCACGCTGGTCAATCGGGTCGTTAAGCTCTGAATAAGCGTTTGCCATTTCCCAGCCGTTCATAAAGAATTCAAAGCGTTCAACATATTCAGGGTTTTCCGGCTTTTTCTTTGTAAGAGGAGAGATTTCAACCGGATGATCCATAATAAATGTAGGCTGAACAAGCTTGTCCTCAACATATTCCTCAAAGAAAAGATTTATAATGTCGCCTTTTTTATGACGGTTTTCAAATTCTATATTATGCTCTTTTGCAATAGATCTGGCTTCTTCAAGTGTATGAATTTCATTAAAATCCACACCTGAATATTTCTTTACAGCATCAAGCATTGTCATACGATCAAAGGGCTTGCCCAGATCCATTTCAATGCCATTGTAAGTGATAGTTGTTGTGCCGAGAACCTCTTGTGCCACAAAGCGATAAAGGTTTTCGGTTAAATCCATCATGCCGTGGTAGTCGGTGTATGCTTGATAAAGCTCCATAAGTGTAAATTCAGGATTATGACGTGTGTCAAGGCCTTCGTTACGGAATACACGGCCGATTTCATAAACACGTTCCATTCCGCCAACGATAAGACGCTTAAGATATAGCTCAAGAGAAATACGGAGTTTTACATCTTCGTCAAGGGCGTTAAAATGGGTTGAGAAAGGCCTTGCGGCAGCTCCGCCTGCGTTTGGTACAAGCATTGGAGTTTCAACTTCAATAAAGCCCTGTCCATCCAGATAACGGCGAATAGTGCTTATAATCTTTGAACGACGAACAAAAGTATCTTTTACATCTTTGTTCATAATAAGATCTATATAGCGTTGACGATAACGCATGTCTGTGTTAGTCAAGCCGTGAAACTTCTCGGGAAGAACCTGTAAACTTTTTGAAAGCAGCACAACACTTGTTGCATGAATAGAGACTTCGCCGGTTTTTGTTTTAAAAACCGAACCTGTTATGCCCACAATATCGCCTATATCCATTTTTTTAAATGCAGCATATTCACCTTCACCAATGCTGTCACGTGCAACATAAGATTGGATGTTTCCTTCAAGATCTTGAATGTTGCAAAATGATGCTTTACCCATAATACGCTTAGACATAAGTCGGCCTGCAACAGAAACATCTTTACCTTCCATGTTTTCAAAGTCGGCTTTAATCTGTGCACTATGGTTAGTTACATCATATTTTGTTATAAGAAACGGGTCGTTTCCTTCATTTTGTAAGTTAGCAAGCTTTTCGCGACGGATGCGTATTTGCTCCGACATTTCGGCGGCAAGCTCAGCTTCGGTCTTTTCTATATTTTCATTATCCATTAATTATAAAGTCCCCTTTATATTTGATCTTATAAGTCCGTAAAGTTTCGGACATTCGGCAAAGCCAATGCCCGAAACTTAAATTATAAAAAACTTAATATTAATCTCTTGCAATCTTTAAAATTTTATATTCAAAATTTCCGCCCGGTGCTTCTACCATTACGACAGCACCTTTCTTTTTACCGACCAGAGCTTTCCCTAAGGGGCTTTGATCTGATATTTTATTTTTAGCACTATCGCTTTCTGTTTTGCCGGTTATTGTATATGTTACATCCTCATTATACTCCATATCACGTAAAGTGACCACAGAACCAATAGACACAATTTTTTTGTCAATTGTGCTTTCATCGAGTATCTCTATGTTCTTGAGCTGCTCTTCAATATAGTCTATGCGAGCTTCCATGATATTTCTTTCGTTAAGGGCTGCATCATATTCACTGTTTTCTGAAAGATCGCCGAAATCACGGGCTTCTTTTATTTTTTCAGCAACTTCCGCACGCTTTTCTGTTTTAAGGTATTCAAGCTCTGCTTTAAGCTTGTCAAAACCTTCCTGTGTTACTACAAGTTTTTCCGCTGCCATCATCGGTTCCCCTTTTCACTTATTAATGTTTGCAAAACTTCCTTTGCTTTTTGTTTTTGAGAATCTTCGCTATCCTTCATGGAGTAGAAATTTTTATATTCCGACAAATTCATTTCCACATTATAATCAGGCACAAGACCTATATTATTATAATCTGTACGTGACTTTGTATAATATTTAAATGTTGTTAGTTTAATTGCTGAGCCGTCAGAAAGACTAAATGTCTGTTGCCCGACCCCTTTACCGTAAGTTTTTTCTCCTACTAAAGGTGAACCTAAAAGATCACGTAAAGCTGATGAAAACAGTTCCGCAGCCGAAGCGGAAGATCTGTTTGTCAATACAACATATGGTAAATCAATTATCGGGTCTTTTTTTGCATATATAGTTTCACTTGTATCTTTATACTCAATTATTGCAATTTCACTACCTGCAGGAACAAGTAGATCTACAACATCACAGACAGTATCTAAGTTGCCGCCAGGGTTATTGCGTAAATCGAATATAATCCCTTTTGCACCTTCCGCAGCAAGCTTTTCAATTGCATTTTTAAACTGTGAATAAACGTTTTCTGTAAATTCATCAATAGAAACGACACCGATATATTTATCAGTAAGATAATATGAAATATCACGTTTTATAAACTTTGACCTTTTAAGCGAAAAAGTAAGGCTTTCATCGCTGCGATTAACCGTTAGATCTGAATTTTCGCCTTCTTCACCTTGTAAGATTTCCAAGACTTCAGTATATGACTTTTCTTTTATACTTTCACCATCTACAGCAGTTAATAAATCACCAGGTTTAACCCCTGCGATTTCAGCAGGAGAATCACCCAAAACACGCCATATCAAGAGTCCTTCTTCCAAAGTCCCTGATGAATAATAGAACTGAATTCCGATTCCGGTAAAATTACCTTCGTTTCCGCTTATATATTCAGTATATTCATCCTTTGAAAAATATCCGATATAGCCATCGTCTTTAAGCCCGTAAAGATAACCATATGAGGCATTCTGAAACGCTTTTGAATTATCAAAATCAAAGATAGAATACTTGTCGATATATTTCTGGATTTCGTTAAAGTGAGAATTGTAATTATCGGACGAGCCTTGAGGCGGTTTACTCATATTAGGATAGATAAACCACATAAAAACAAGCACGCAAATCAACAAAGTAATAATCGCCGAGTATAAACCTGCTTTGAATTTTTCGTTTTTCATATAAGACCAAGCATTTCTTTCATATATTTAACAGCCGCTGAAAGCTGGTTGTCATCTTCGAGTTTTAAGTCGTTAAAATGCTCTTTTTCACCGCTGTCAAGAGATACTGGGTAATCAGGTGCAATCCCTGTATCGTTATAGGTTTCTCCGGAAGGCGGAATATATTCATAAACAGAAAGCCTTACGGCTGTATTATTTGTAAGTGCAATATCTATTTGACTTCTTGCATTGCCTGTAGATTTTTCACCGACTATTTTAGCAATACCGTTATCTCGTAAAGAAGCAGCAAATAGTTCACCACTACCGCTTGTTTGTGAATTTTGAACAACTATTATAGGCAAATTAACTGATTCCGCATCAGAAGTATAAAGTTGGTCGCCTTTCTTTTCTTTACGTGTGCAGATTGTTGCAACCGGCATAATATCGTCTAAAACTTCTATGGCGCTTTCATAATCACCGCCTGCATTAAAACGAACATCCAATATATATCCTTTTGCACCTTGTGCAGTTAAGTCCTCTATTGCTGTTTTAAAATCTGCCGAAGTTGTACCGGTGAATTCGTTAATAAAAATATATCCTATTTGCTCAATAAGACTATATTCAACTGTTTGAGAAGTGAATTTTACTCGGCTTACATTAAAAGTAATGTTAGCATTTTCACCTTTACGTTTAACAATAATCCTAACTGAAGATCCTTCTTCACCTGAAAGTGAACGTACCGATTTGCGATACCCTTCATCAGTAACACTTTTACCGTCTATCATGGTAATTATGTCTCCTGTTTTAAGACCTGCAAGCTCAGCAGGAGATCCGCGACGAACAAAATCCACCAATATACATTCTGTTTCTTTATCAAAAGCAGCACGTATACCTATATCAACATATGCAGCTTTATCCGAAACTATTGATGTTTTATAATTTTTTTGATTTAAATAATAAGAATAGGGGTCTCCAAGCCCGTTTACATAACCTGAAACGATACCGTCTTGAATGTTTTGGTAGTCTGTTGTTGCGTCTATAGTGCCTATATAATTCTGTACAACAATTTGTTCAACATTGCTCAGGTTTGTATACATTTGCTGGTTTTTACCTATATCATTTACGATAGAGCTGACATAAAAATAAGTTGCCATAACGCTTACAAATGCAACCGCCACCGCAATGAAAAACACTGTTCCGGGGCGAAATGTAATTTTTCTTTTTTTCATATATGCGTTATCAGTCCTTTCTCATAGGGAAAGCAGTTAAAAACGTCAGCCAATAAGATCTTTTATGGATTTCTTCGGTTTTGAGTTGGAAGGGTTTATGTAGTCCGTCGGATTATAAAAAGAACCGTTATGAATTATTCTGAAATCCAAATGGTTGCCTGTTGAAAATCCAGTACTTCCGACATAACCTATAACCTGTCCTTTTGAAACAGTTTGTCCTGATGAAACTGCAAAACCTGAAAGATGGTTGTAGTTTGTCACGAGACCGCTTCCGTGGTCAATAACTATTTTCATACCACCGCCTGTTGTTACCCATTTTGCATAAATAATAGTGCCTTTTTCAACTGCAACAATAGGTGTTCCCTTGGCAGCAGGAATATCTATACCGTAATGGAATGCATTGTCAAACTCTCTGTAACCGTAACCGGAGGATATGGATGAATAACCGGGAACCGGCCAAATAAGTTCATCGCCTGAATATTGTCCTGAAGAACTTGCAAGTTGGCTGATTTTCTTATCCAGCTCTGCTTCCATTTCCTCATATTTTTTCTGTTGCGCTGCAAGGCTTTCTTGGTTTGATTCCAATGTACTGATAGCACTTTGTATGTTGTTCATAGTCGAACGCTGTCTTTGTTTGGCTGATTCAAGATCGTTAAGATGTTTTTGCTGTTCTGCTTTCTGAGCGTCAAGTTCAGCTTTAAGCTCTTTAACGGCTTTAGCATCTTCTTCGATTTTTGCAAGCAATGTGTTCTCATACTCGGAAACCTGCTTCATTAAATCGATCTTAGCCATCATCTGGCTTATATCTTCAGAGCCAACTATCATTGAAAGATATGAAGTTTCGCCTCGTTCATATGATTCGCGAGCACGCTGTTGAAACTTTCTTACATATTCATCATGTTCTGCTTGCAGCTCTTCAATTTCTGCTTCTTTTACGGCAATTTGTTTTTTAATATTATCAACGATTTTTTCATATACATTAATCTGTTCATTTGTAACATGAAGCTCTTCATCCATTGAACTTTTCTTAGAAAGAAGAGAATCTATCTCGTTACTTATTGAATCTTTTTGCTTTTCAATCTGAGATTGTTCTTGTTGAAGCTTTTTAAGTTGATCTCGAAGCTGGTCGATCTCACTTTTTGCCTCCATATTATTTGCCGGACGTATAAACAAAGAGCCGGACAAACACAGGGCAACTAATAAAATTGTCGATACAACTTTTTTCATAATAAACTCCTTTTAAATCACACCTTAAGATATTTTTTAACAGGCCCTACAGAACCAATCATGCCGACAAACATTCCGGCTGCAATGAATACCCAGAAAATATAGCCGAATGACGACATACTGAGTGGGGTAAATAACCCAAGATCCGCAAGAATCGGATAAAGAACTGCATTATAAACAAGAATTTGTAATACAAACCCGATTAGACCGGCAAATAAACCTATGATCATCCCTTCAATAAAATAAGGGAGCTGAATATAAAAGTCCGTTGCGCCCACATATTTCATGATGCTTATTTCTGTACGACGTGAAAATACAGAAAGTTTTACAGCATTCATTATTATAAAAATAGAAACTATCATAAATAATGCAATAACCCATACTGATAAAAACGATAAAACGTCAGAAATCTTGACAACTCTGTCTATTGTGTCTTTTGATGAACGAATTGCACGTTCGCCGGCTTGGCCAGATGAATTAAAATAGCCTATTTCATCGATTTTATTAAGTTCGTATATTGTCTGGTCGTACTTTGTAAGATCTATAATTCTAAAATTAAAAGATGGACGGAATGTATCAGATTCAAGGTATTTGGTAAGGTCTGTAGATCCCATCATTTCTTCATATTTAGCAAGAGCTTGCTGAGGTGTTTCGTAAATTATACCTTCAATATTTTTAATTTTTTGAAGTTGTACTTCAATTCTATCTTTCTTTTGACGATTAGCTACATTAAAAACATCTATATTGTTTTTTTCATCGTTAATCTGATTTATCCTGGTTTCTATTTCGGTTTTGCGCCCGGAAGTAGTATCACCGGAATCACGTTCTTCTAAAAGTGTAGCTTTTTCGTTGTTTAGAGCGGTTATTTTTGAAGCAGCGTCGTCATATGAAGTTACAACCTTATCTATTTCTGTCATACGATTGTTTATCTCAGTTATGCGGGCTGAATCGCTATCTTTATCAAGTTTTTCAAGCTCGTCGTCAAGATCACTTTTCTCTTTACGAAGACCATCAATATAGTCAACGGTTGCCCCGTCAAAATATATAACAATCTGATTTTTATCACCGATTGCGGAAATAAACTCATTTACGTTACCAACAACCAAAAGAGTACTGCCTAAGGCTAGGAGGCATACTGTTAAAACAGTTATTGATGCAATACTTAAAATAGCATTTTTAAAAACACTGCGAAATGCGCTTTTAACTGCAAACCAAAGACTGTCAAGGCTCATTCAGCATCACCTCCGTCAAGGGTTTCATCTTCATTAATTTCATTATCGGTTTCAGGTTCATCTTCATCATATAGTGAAGAGTCGTCATCAAGAGGTGAAAGAGTTATACCAGGTATTATATCAGCCGAACCTGAAAGTTGTTCTTCTTGTATTTCAGGAGTGGTTTCAAGTTCTCCGGGAGCAGGAACGGTTTCATCTATTATAGTTTCATCTATAACGTCATCGTCAACATCCCCCTCATCGGGCAAATCACTTATAATTTCACGAGCTGTATCAGATTTTATACGCCCACCGGAAAGAGTTATGACACGTTTTTGAAAATAATTAACAAGATTTTGCTCATGTGTAACAACAATAACTGTTATACCGCTTTGATTAATAATATTAAGCATTTTCATAATTTCAAGGGACAAATCGGGGTCTATATTTCCTGTAGGCTCGTCCGCTAAAATTATTTTAGGATTGTTTACAATAGCGCGCGCTAACGCTACGCGTTGCTGTTCTCCACCTGAAAGCTGATTAGGCATACATTTTTCTTTGCCTGTAAGCTCAACGATGTTTAAAACAGCCGCAACGCGTTTTTTAATAATTCTTCTGCGTTTTCCTACTGCGCGCATGGCAAACGCAACATTATCGTAAACATTTAAAGATGGTATAAGTCTGAAATCCTGAAAAACAACACCCAGACGACGACGATATTTGGGAATATCACTGTGCGAAAGAGCTCTTGTATTTACTCCATCAACAATAACATCTCCGAATGTTGGAACATCTTCACACATTAAAAGGCGTATAATTGAGGATTTTCCTGCACCAGAATGGCCGGTGATAAATACAAACTCACCATCTTCTATTTTAAGGCTGACGCGTTTTAATGCGACAGTACCGTTGTCATATGTACGTGAAACACTGCGGAGCCGTATCGTAATAAACACCTTCCTGTATGTAGCGTTTGAAGGTAACTATAAGTTACCTCCAATTATTATAGCAAATTTCGGTTAATCCGTTTTAAGCGGCGAACGAGCCGCATTGGCTTGTAAAATGAGGTTGCATTTTTACTTAATACCTATATGGAACTATGATTTACGTTTTATATAATAAAACGGCATTAAGTTACATATAAGACAAAAAACTGCATTTTAATGTTAATATTATATAATAAATTTATATCAGAATTTTGTCGGGTTTGAAGCAAGATATTTACGAACCATGAGAGCCACTTTAAAAACAATGGCATGGTCAAATTGTTTTAAATCAAGACCCGTTATTTTTTTAATTTTATCAAGACGATAAACAAGGGTGTTACGATGAACAAAAAGTTTACGTGATGTCTCGGAAACATTTAGGTTGTTCTCAAAGAATTTCTGAATTGTGAATAGAGTTTCATGATCAAGGCTGTCTATTGAGCCTTTCTTGAAAACTTCAGCTAAAAACATATTACATAGAGTTGTCGGAAGATGATATATAAGTCTGCCGATTCCCAGATTGTTATATGACATAATTACTTTTTCAACATCAAAAACTTTGCCAACTTCAATTGAGACCTGAGCTTCTTTAAAGGAACGTGCAAGCTCACGCAAAGAGTTTACAACAGTGCCAATACCAATAACCGAACGAGTATAGAACTCACTGTTTAAAGTATCAACGATTGAACGTGAAAGCTTTTCAAGGTCCTTAACCTCAATTGTAGGTTTAACCTCTTTAACAAGAGCTATTTCATTTTCACCTACGTTTATAACAAAATCTTTTGTTTTTTCAGGGAATAAGCTTTGAATAATATCATATGCAAATAGCTCAGTACGGTCAAGTAAACGAATAAGGATAACAACTCTGGGGACTTCAGATGCAAAATGAAGCTCCTTACTTTTTGCATATATGTCACCGGGAAGAATATTTTCAAGCATAACATTTTTTACAAAATTTGCTTTGTCGTATTTTTCATCGTAAAAATCTTTA
Source organism: Clostridiales bacterium (assembly GCA_003343705.1). Classification (GTDB taxonomy): domain Bacteria; phylum Bacillota; class Clostridia; order Oscillospirales; family UBA644; genus QAKR01. The sequence continues at coordinate 8,977 of QAKR01000057.1, forward strand.
ATGGAATTAAGAGCAATAGCTAAAACACCTGCTAAATTTTCTGCAACGGAGTCTGTCCCTTTTACAAATACAACATTTTCGGCTTTTAGGCGTGAGCCTATAACACGATATGTATACCCGTTTAAGATATTTATTTCGGAAATAGAAATAACGTCTGTCAAACTTCCTGCAACAGACTGCCCTATCAAAGATAAATCATTACAAGCGATAACAGTTGCCGTTTCATCCAAAACGCCTAATGTTCTGTCGGTGCAATCCTTCATCTGCTGTACGACACCTTGATATAATTTAGCGGACATATGATAACCATCCTTTTCAATTGTCATTTTATCCAATTTTTAACATATAAAATTGAACACTTCGACCAATAAATTGTCACTTTGACATATATTATACTATGTTTTTCATTAAAAATCAAGAGGTAAAATAAAAAATAAGGTTGAATTAAGGTTTTTTTTATGAAAATTTCACAAATTGAAATTAAAATTATCGTAAATATGCTTTGCACTGTGGCAGTCTAAGCTTATCTGTTTGGTTAATTCTTCTAATGAATCGAATTTTTTTTCATCACGAAGGCGTTCAAGGAAAAATATTTCGGCTTCAACACCGTAAAGATCTCGTCTTTCTGACAAGTCCAGAAGATATGTTTCTACTGTTATATCATCGCCGTCATCAACAGAAGGTCTAACACCAATATTTGTAACACCGCAAAACTTTTCGCCAAAACAATAAACAGCCGTTGCATATACTCCGTTTTTAGGTAAGATTAAATCCGGTTTAACTTTTTGGTTTAAAGTTGGAAAGCCTAGTTTTGTACCCAAATGTTTTCCATGAGAAACTATTGCACTTATAGAAAAAACATAACCTAAAAGCTTATTTGCATCAGCAATATAACCGTCTGAAATTAACGAACGAATACGGGTTGAGCTTACCCGAAACCCATCAACATCAACTTCACCCACTATTATTATATCAATATCTGATACATTTTTAGGGTTACCTTCCGCACCACGACCGAAACGAAAATCTGCCCCGCAGACAACAGCCGTACAGTTGAACTTATTTTTCAGATATGAAATAAACTCAACCGGAGATTTTTCAGCGAATTCATAATCAAACTTTTGAAAATAAACGTCGTCTGCACCTATTGAAAGAATAAGCTCCCTACGTTTTTTATTTGATACCAGATACTTAAACTCTTTACCAAAAAAAGCACGAGGGTGGTTTTCAAAAGTGAAGACAAGGGTTTTCTCGCCGCGCTTTTTTGCTTCGGTACAAGCGCGACGTATAACAGCAGCATGCCCGAGATGCACACCGTCAAAATTTCCGACTGCTACAACCATTTCAACACCATGCGGTGGGCTATTCCGAATTACAACTATTTACAGAAACTAAGCCTCACTACCCGCAATATATCCTATTTTATATTTGTTTTCAACACCATGCGGTAGACAATTCCGAATAAAGTCTTGACACCCTAAATAAGACCTTCCTGACAGCAAATTCTTCTATCTATCTTTAAGCCATATGGATTTTATTCCGCTCTCAATATATTCGCAAAGGCCTAAAAAACGACCGTCAATACTTTTTGCACGATAACGTTTACCGTATTCGGTTTTTTCTTTAATTCTACCCGAAGCTATTATACCGCCGTTAAGGTAGTATTTTAACCCATCTTCAGGCAAAACAATCTCATCAAGGTGCATAAACGGGGTTTGACTATCTATAGACAGCTCTTCTATTGTACCGTTTTGAGCATGCTCAATAACTTCATCAAGGCTATGTACATCATTTTCATAAAAGCCGTTTGATGCTGTGCGGCGCAGGCTTGTCATACATGCGCCTGTTCCTAACGCATCACCTATATCATTACAAAGCGTACGTATATAGGTTCCTTTTGAACATGCAACATCTATGTAAAAACCGTTTTCTTCATCATATCCGCAATAATCAATTGAATAGATTTCTATTTTCCTTGAAGCACGTTCGACAGTTTTGCCTGCCCGTGCTAAGTTGTATAATTTTTCTCCGTTAATTTTTATAGCCGAATACATAGGCGGTGTTTGTAATATTTTACCTGTAAATTCAGGTAAAATACGTAAAACATCGTCTTTTGAGACGTTGACCGGTTTCTCCTCCAAAACTGTGCCTGTTATATCCTGGGTATCGGTCTGAACACCTAAAATAAATGAGGCCCTGTAAGCTTTTTGAGGCAAAAATAAATCGGACAAGGTTGTGTCGGCACCGATGAGAACAGGTAAAACACCCGTACACATCGGGTCCAGCGTTCCGGTATGTCCGATTTTTATCTTTTGATCAAGAGCATGCTTAATCCGTGAAACAACCTTTTGGGATGTCATACCGGAAGGTTTATCTACAATTATTATCATATATTTAACATTCAACCATTAATAGCTTCTATAACTGCGTCTACTATCATTTTCTTTGCATCTTCAACAGATTTACCGATCGTACATCCTGCGGCTTTAACATGACCGCCTCCGCCGAATTTGTTTGCTATTTGAGAAACATCAATATCACATTCCGAACGAAGAGAAATACGAATGTCTCCGTTTGACATCTCACGCATGGTAATTCCGATTTCAGCACCTTCAATACGTCTGGCAACAGCGGTCAAGCCCTCAAAATCAGAATCAGAAGCTCCGGCTTTTTCAATCATCTTTTGTGTAAGTATAACAAGTGCAATTTTGCCGTCACAATAAAGCTCCGCATTTTGTAAAAGCTCATTTTCTGCTTTTAATTGCTTTAAAGGTGCCATATCAAACATTTTACGATTCATATCTGCAGCATTAAATCCAAATGTTAAAAGCCTTGCAGCAGTTATGTGTGTTTCTGGTTTTACATTCGAAAATTTGAAACAACCTGTATCAAAAGAAATTGCACCATAAAGACATTTAGCGATTTTTTTATTGTATTCAAAACCACTTTCAAAAATTAAATCTGCCAAAAGCTCACCAACAGAGCTTTTATTAGGATACAACACCGTATTTTGTGCATACCCTACGTTTGTTGCGTGATGATCAATTGCAAGCCATACTTTGTCTGCAAGATTTTCGTATTTTTCGCCCATTAAAGACGGAGTTGCAGTGTCTACTGTTACAATAGTCTGAGGCTCAAATTCAGGTGTTAACGATCTTTTTCCGTCAGAAAAAAAATCAAGTTTTTTAGGAACCTCATCACTACATACAACAGTAACACGTTTTCCGTGCAGTTCTAAAAGTCTTTTCAACGCGAAACCCGAACCAAGTGTATCTCCGTCCGGGCTGCGATGTATTACAATCATTATATCGTTGCGTTTAAAAAGAGCTTTAAACTTTTGAATATCCTCTTTTTTAATCATAATTACTTATCAAGACCTTTCAAAAGCTCGTTTATTCGCGCACCTGTTTCGGCTGAACGATCAATCTCGAACGTAAGTTCCGGAACAGCACGCATTTGCATTACTTCACCGAGCCTTTTTCTTAAAAACCCTTTTGCAGCTTTTAAGCCTTTCATAAGCTCTTTTTCATCATACGTACCAAGTACGCTGACATAAATTGTTGCATATTTCAAGTCTGCGGATACCTTTGCTGCCGCAACCGAAATAAGGGAAGGTACACGAGGATCTTTGATCTCACGAATTATATTGCTTAACGCACGTTTAACTTCTTCGTTTACCCTGCCCTGTTTATAGTTGTTCATTGCTTTATTTCCTCATCAATATAGGCTTCAATTATGTCGCCTTCTTTAACGTCGTTGTATTTTACAAGCCCGATACCGCATTCATAGCCTTCCGCAACTTCTTTTGCATCATCTTTAAAGCGTTTAAGAGAGTCTATTTCACCCTCATAAACAACGATGCCGTCACGAACAAGACGAACTTTTGCAGAACGTACAATTTTACCGTCTTTAACAAGACATCCAGCTATTGTACCTACACCTGTAACTTTAAACGTCTGGCGAACTTCAGCCTGACCTAACGAAACTTCTTTGAATTTAGGTGCAAGCATACCTTTCATTGCAGCCTCGATTTCCTCGATACAATCATATATAATTCGATAAAGACGAATATCCACTCCGTCTTTTTCAGCAATTAACCTTGCATTTGCATCGGGACGAATGTTAAATCCTACTATAATTGCGTTTGAAGCGTTGGCAAGCATAATATCACTTTCAGTAACACTGCCTACTGCACAGTGAATTACACTGACACGAACTTCTTCGTTAGTGAGTTTTTCAAGAGAAGCACGAACGGCTTCGGCAGAACCCTGAACGTCGGCTTTAATAATAATATTCAGTGTTTTCATATTGCCTTCTTGAATACGTGAAAACATATCTTCCAAAGTTACGCTACCGCTTTTTCTGTTTAACTCTTCTTTTTGCTCATGTTTACGTTGTTCGACAAGCTCTCTTGCCATTTTTTCATCTTTAACAGCATAGAACAGATCTCCAGCACTTGGGACTTCTGAAAGACCGATAATTTCAACAGGGGTTGAAGGAATCGCTTCTTTTATAACAACGCCTTTGTCATCTGTCATAACTCTAACACGTCCGACAGTTGTACCTGCAACAACAACATCACCGGAATGCAATGTTCCGTTTTGAACCAAAACAGTTGCAACCGGGCCTCTGCCTTTGTCAAGTTTAGCTTCAATAACAGTACCCTTGGCTTCCCTGTTCGGATTTGCCTTAAGATCACGCATTTCGGCAATAAGAAGAACATTTTCAAGCAAGTCTGATATACCTTCACCTTTAACAGCAGAAACAGGAACACAAATAACGTCGCCGCCCCATTGTTCAGGAACAAGCTCGTATTCCGTAAGTGCCTGTAAAACTTTATCAAAGTTTGCTTCAGGTCTATCCATTTTATTTACGGCAACAACAATAGGAACACCTGCTGCTTTGGAATGGTTAATAGCTTCTATTGTCTGAGGCATAATACCGTCATCTGCTGCAACAACAAGAATAACAACATCCGTAACCTGTGCGCCGCGTGCACGCATTGAAGTAAACGCTGCGTGGCCTGGTGTGTCAAGGAATGTTATATCTTTGCCGTTTAAATTAACTTTATAAGCACCTATATGCTGCGTAATACCGCCGGCTTCGCCTGTTGTAACGGAGGTGTGGCGTATTGCGTCCAAAAGCGATGTCTTACCGTGGTCAACGTGACCCATTACAACAACAACCGGGCTTCTGGAAACAAGGTCTTCTTTACTGTCATCACTATCGTCAATCAGTTTATCTTCAATTGTAACAACAACTTCTTTTGTAACTTTTGCTCCCAATTCTTCTGCAACAAGAGAAGCTGTATCATAGTCTATTATCTGCGAAGCAGACGCCATTATGCCCAAAAGCATAAGTTTTTTTACAACTTGTGCATTTGTCATTCTTAACGATGCAGCAAGTTCAGAAACAGACATTTGTTCAGGCAATACAACATTGGCAAGATGTTTTTTCTTGTCTTTTTCATATTGTTCAAGCCTTTTAAGCTTTGCCTGTTCGTCTTCACGTCTAAAGGGTGAAGGGCGCTTATTCTTACCCTTAATCTTCTGCTTACTTTTACCGTAATCACGGTTCGCTTTTTCGCCGACAATATCATTTAGACGTTCATCATATTTCGCCAAATTGACATTCAGCTGTTTTCTGGTATCCACAACCTTTGTTTGGCCCAATGTTTGTGTTTGAACACCGTCGACAATTGTAACGCCCGTAGCGGGGGCTGCTTTGGGCTGAATAACAGCTGTTTGGAATTTATGTTTTTGTGGTTTTTGTTTTTGGGGCTGTTGTGATTGTTCTTGTTTTTTCGCAGGGGTGTCCGAGCCGATCTGAGCAGGCCTCTCCTGAGAAATGTTTTCAGCATGTGCAGCTGGAATTTTTACTTCAGGTTTTTTTACCTCAGCAGGTTTTTCCGGAACCTGAGCCGGTTCAGCTTTTTTAACAACAGTCGGTCTCGGTACATACGTAGCGAAATAATCCGGCAGCGTGCCGAACCCTTCTCTTTGTGTGTACGTTTCGAAAATAATATCAAGCTCTTCATCTGAAAGAACCCTCATATGATTATTACTTTCTTCACCAAAATACTCCTTTATTAAATCGAGTATATCATTGGATTTTACGTTAAAATCCTTGCCCACCTCGTGGACCCTGTATTTTTTTTGTGCCATGCGGCTACCCCCTATATGAACATTTTAGCGAAATTTTCGTCTGTGATACCGATAACGGCGGCTTCACCTATACCAACAGCCGTACCGAGTTCTGATTTTGTAAGGCCAGTATTGATAATGCGTAGTCCTAAATTATCAATGTTTTTTTGCGTGCGTGCCGATGCGTCACTTGCCAAAAGTAATAAAACGCATTTATTTTGATTTTTACAAATTTGATCGTAACCTAAAATTGCTTTACCTGCACGACGTGCAAGGCCTACTACACCTATTTTATTCTTTTCCAATAAAATTCTCCATTTCATCGTAAACGGAGTGGCTGAAATCCGCTTTTAAAAGGCGTGAAAGACGACCGGTTTTTTTTACTTTTTCCAAACATGCTTTATCTTTGCAAATATAAACACCACGGCCTTCGCCTTTACCGGACGCATCAATAAAAACACCGTTTTTATCTTTTGCAATGCGTAAAAATTTATACTTTTCACCTTGTTTGCCGCAAGCGGCACATGTGCGGATAAAACTACCTTTTAAACGAGGTTTTTTCATATTACTCCGATATTATATCAATTCTGTATCCTGTCAGTCTTGCAGCTAAACGAACATTTTGCCCTGTTTTACCTATAGCAAGCGAAAGCTGATCTGCAGGAACGATAACTTTACAGCTTTTTGAAGCAACGTCTATTTCCATAAGACGGACATTTGCAGGAGCAAGTGCAGCTATAACAAACTCGCCCGGGTCCTCGCTGTATTTAATAAGATCTATACGCTCACCTTTAAGATTTGAAAGAATAGAGTTTATACGGCTCTGTCTCGGCCCTATACAAGCACCGACTGCGTCAACATCAGAGTTTGTTGACCATACCGCAACCTTTGAACGAGAACCTGCTTCACGAGAAACAGATTTAATCTCAACAACGCCTTCAGAAATTTCAGGAACTTCAACTTCAAATAATTTTTCTATAAATGAAGGACTTACCCGTGATAAAATAATTTCTTTTGTTTTATTATTTTTCTTCATGTCGGGAAGTGAAACATTAACGCAAACTTTAACTGTTTCGCCTTCTTTAAAGCGTTCACCGGGGATTTGCTCACGACTTGACATAGGCATTTCATACTGACCTATTTCAACCATAACCGTCCCGCTCTTCATATCTACACTTCTGACAATACCTGAAACAAGCGAACCGTTTTTACCTTCAAATTCTTGTAATATTGAGCCATTTACAGCTTCGTTTATAGCTTGAACAATAACGTTCTTACCGACTTTAGCGGCAATTCTTCCGACTTCGGACGGATCTACATCAAACTCAACCACATCACCGACATGGTATTTGCTGCTGATTTTACGTGCCTCGTCAAGAGAGATTTCCATACCCGGAAATTCAATTTCTTCGACAACCGTCTTTTTTATAAAAGCGCGCATCGTTTTTTTCTCTGCATTAAACGATACGTCAACACTTTCCGCAGGAACATTTTTATCTCTTTTAATAGTTGCAGCGATGGCTGCCTTAATTTTTTCAAGCATATAATCCTTGGGTATGTTCTTTTCTTTTTCAAGAGCGTCCAGAGCCTCGTAAAATTCCGCGTTCATTTTTAACTTATCCTCCTAAAACAAATCGATTACAATTTTAGAAATGTCTTTTCGATTTACGGCTGTTTCAATGCCGCTATAAATAATTTTAATGTTATCATCATCGTACCCGGCAAGGGTGCAATCTATTTTTTTAGGACGCCCGTCTACACTTTTATATGTGTTAAGTATTACTTCTCGCCCCATATATTCATCGAAATGCCAATTTTCACAAAGCTCACGGGTAAGCCCTGCAGAGGAAACCTCAAGATAATAACTTTGAGTTATCGGGTCAGCTTCGTCAAGAATAGGATCTAATTTTCGGCTGACATTTTCACAATCCGTAATAGCAATGCCTTCCGGCTTGTCTATATATATTCTCAAAAAAAACTCGGAGCCTTCTTTTTTAAACTCAACATTCCATAGCCTTACACCACATTCATCACAAACAGGTGCGGCTAATATTTTAACTTTATCTGTTACGCTCATAATACCTCTTAAGGCGAGACTCGCCTCTTCGTTTTATGCATATATATGCGTTTTGCTTTTAACATAATCATAAAGAGCGGAATTATCCCGCTCTTGTAAAGAGTATAGCATATTTTTCCGTAAATTGCAATAGGCTTTATAAAATTGTCACAAAAAGGTTATATTATTTGCTTGAAACATTTAAACAAATATAGTATAATATATTTATTTAAAAAGCGAGTTTAATCCTTTTGCAAAAAATATGGCTGCGGGAGACAGTAAAACCCAATATAGACTATACTGAAGGCAAATTTGTCCATTAACATTAAATTTACGTTTGGAATAGTCCCATATGTTTTTTTTCAAACGCTTATTCATCAACATCCCTGTTAAATATTCAAGGGTTGTAATAATCGCACCCCCAACCACACAAGAAATTAGAATGCCTACTGGTGCAGTAACATTGATATAAACGGTATAAACCAGAACAACACATGTCCCACCAAGTAAAAACATAGACCAATGGGAATGGCCGCTCCACAACATTTCAATTATCTGATATATCATGCCGCCTAACCAGAAAAGAAATATCCAAAACAACTATATCACCCTCTCATTACGAAAACTTATGGTTGTAAAGTAATATTTCATACTTATACTGCGTCAAGAAAAAATCTCTGTTTTAATATTTTTGCCTTTTTGTAAGCTTATATGCGCCTTTACTTATATTTGTAAGTTTACATAAGCGACGCAAGCTGAGCACGGCATTAATAACATTACCTGCATAAATAGTAAGAACAAGCCCCTCAAATCCAGTAAGAGGTAAAACAACCCAGACAAGAAAGACTCTTACTGCTGCCTCTATAATGTTATAACGCATAACTGCAACCTGCTCATTCATACCTTTTAAAACTGCATCAACTACTCCGTCTAAATACATCATAGGAACAAGCGGTGCAAGTAAAAACAAATAATTACCCGCATCGGCAGATTTAAAAATATATTTTCCTATAGGTTGTGAAAAAGCTATAAAAAAAATCATGATCGGCAAGGAGCATAAAAGCGTTGTTTTTATTACACGGGCACCTATACTGTTAATACGATCGCTGTTACCTTGAGTAAAGGCTTTTGTAACTTCCGGCACAAGAACTTTTGTAAAAGCCCATAAAAAAGCGGCAGGGAAAAACAGCAATGGCAAGACAAGCCCTTTCATAGAACCAAAAAGAGACAACGCTTCGCTTTCTGAAAAACCGGCTTTTACAAGCCCTATTGGGATAAGTACATTTTCGAGGGTTGTAAGCCCTGAACGAAGATATGAGCTTGTTGCAACAGGCACGGCAATTTTAAGAAGCCTTGAAACGGTATTCTGTGGCGTTTTTCCTCCTTTACGATTTTTATCGACAAGATACAATACAAAAGAACATATACATGAAAAAAACTCACTTAAAACAAGAGCTATACAAATAACTTCACATCCGACAACGATGTTTTCGGGTTTTTTTATTGTAAAAGCCAAAACAACTACGGCAATTTTACTGAAATCTTCCACAATGCTTGCCGCCGCAGATTTTGAGGCACGGCGTACTCCGATAAAATATCCATGAAAACAAGAGCACAAAGACATAAACATAAGCCCGCAGGCTAAAATTCTAAAACATTCAACTGTTTCTGCCTTTTTTAAGAAAGAACTTGCTGCCGGAACGGAAAGAGAAAATAATAAAACCCCGGCTGAAAGCCCTACAAGAGCAGAAAAGGCAAAACAACGACGCATTATTTTGCGAACTTCACCCTTAGTGGTACTGAAGCTTAAAGCTTCACTTACAAGGCGCGTAACAGAAAGGCTTATGCCTGAAGTTGCAAAAGTTGCACTTAAAACATAAACAGAAAGCACAAGCTGGTAAAGCCCCACGCCCTCCGTCCCCAGCACACGGGAAAGATAAAGAGAAAATAAAAATCCCGCGCCTGTCACAACGGCATTTGAAAAACCGAGTGTCAGCGCGTCCCGAAATATTTTTTTCAAAAAAATCACCCGTTAATATATATATGAGTAAAGGTAAAATGAATATGAAGGATCCTAATAAAAAACAATTTTCTAAAAATTTCTTACCTCTGGCTGCTGCTATCTCGGGTTTGTTATGCAGTATTGTATTCACATTTTCACATCTTGGTTATTTGGTTTTCTTTGCATTAATACCATTTTTATTCTTTTTGTTTAGATATACTCATCATAGAATTAAAATAAAAACTTCTATCTTTATTTTTTCTATGTGTTATTATGTTCCCACACTTTTATGGCTTTACACTCTCTGTCCTATTCCCTACACAAACCTTTCGATGTTTGTTTCACAACTTATAATGACTGGTGCAATTCTGGCAGCTGCTGCAATAGAAAGCCTTGTAATGGTAATTGCATTTCTGCCTTACAGAAGATTACGTAAAACCAATATACCAATACCTGTAATATTCTCACTTTTATTTATTTTAGGTGAATTTTTACAAGAAATCATTGGAGATCTGGCTTTCCCATGGGTGCGTCTGGGTACAGTTCTTTCTTCATTTACACCGTTTATACAATCCGCTTCTTTATTCGGCACGCTCTTTGTTTCGATAATAATATTACTTATAAATTCCCTACTGGCACTTGCTTTAGTTCGAATAGCCAAACATAAAAGTGCAAAAAAAACTATTATTCTTGTTACACTTGCAGCTGCTGTGTTTTTTTCAAATCTCACATATGGGCTTGTACGTTTAAATATACAAAAACCTAAAATTAAAGCAGATACTCCTGTTGCGGTTGTTCAAGGAAATTACGGGTCTGTGGTAAAGTGGAACACTCCTGCAAAAACAGTTTTACAAACACATATAGATCTTTCCGAGGAAGCTGTAAAAAAGACAAATCCGAAGATAATCGTTTGGTCTGAGACTGCAGTTGCGGATTATTTAGGCTCGCCTCTTTCCGATATGGCTAAGAAATTCGCCGTTAAAAATAACACAACTCTTGTAACCGGAATTTTTGACGCAGATGAAAACTATGAATATAACTCAATGGTTGCATATCAACCTAACGGAACGATTTCAGAACCATACTATAAGCAAAAACTCGTCCCAATGGGTGAATATGTTCCGTTTTATAAACAAATCGAGAAGATTTTTCCCACGGATGAGACCTTTATCGCTCCCGGAAAAAACGCCGATGTATTAAAAACAGACATAGCCAATATAGGGTCAATTATATGTTACGAATCCGCCTTTCCCTATGTTGTACGCCACACCGTTCAGGCAGGTGCACAAATTTTAACTATGGCAAGTAACGACAGTTGGTTTGGCTCATCCCCTGCTTTGGAACAACATCTTTCACACGCACAAATGCGGGCAGTGGAAAACGGAAGATACTTACTACGTGCCGGCAACACGGGTATTTCCGCAGTCATCTCCCCTTTCGGTTCCGTTGAAAAAAGAATCGATATAAACAGGGAGGGATACATAACTGCAAACGTTGCGCTTATTGATCAAAACACTTTGTATACAGTTGTGGGCGATGTTATAATAATTCCGTCGGTTATACTGTTTATATACGGAGCATGGTTAATTATTAAAGAAAAGAAAGAGACTCTCAAATTAAAAAAACTAAATTAAAACTATTAAAAGTTCTCGGCAGTAAATTACCTGAAAAAGCTATTTACCGTCGAGGATTTTTTAAATTTATTTTTTTGTGCAACTTTTCTCCCATTTGATTTGTTTTATATGTGAGGAGGTGAATTTATGACAGACAAAATTATCGACAAGTATTCCAAAACCGTTTACCGTTTAGCCTTTGAACGTATGAAAAATCGTGCTGATGCAGAAGACATTACACAGGAAGTATTTCTGGCATATTTAAAAAATTCACCCGTGTTTATCGATGAGGAACATGAAAAAGCGTGGTTTTTAAAAGTGACTGTTAATAAAACAAAAACCGTTTTTGCCTCGTCTTGGTTTAAAAAGACAGAACCTCTATCAGAAGATTTATTTTCCGATGAAAAGGACGACTACATAAACGTTTACAATGCGGTTATGATGCTTGATGAAAAATATCGAACTGTCATACATTTGTTTTATTATGAAGATCTGACTATTGAAAATATTTCTTCAATCCTTTCACTTAACCAATCAACCGTAAAATCACAGCTTTTACGGGCAAAAAAGCTGCTTAAAAATGTTCTTTCAGAGGAGGAATAGTTTTATGTTTAAAGATAAATATAAAAAAGCAAATGAAAATATAAACCCCAGCCCTGAATTTATAGAAAGCTTAAAAAAAGAATTAAATACAAAACAGATTCGCCCACCTCGACCTGTAAAAAAACCTAAAAGAAAAATAGCAATTTCCGCAATTGCCGCCGTTGCATCTTTTGCTGTTTTATTAACCGCTGTTATTACCTTAACCAACAGAAACTTCTCTACATTCAACAACAGACCTACTGTTAAGGTTGCCGACGATTATTCGCAAGTTTACAGCATTTTAACAAATTTAAATAAAAAAGGGAACTCCCAGGATAAAGTTACAAACGGTGATCGTATTGAGCTTTCCGAAGGAGCACCGGAATATGATTATGCAGGCGATGCAGGAGCATCTTCAGATAAAAAATACTCAGAGACAAATGTTCAGGTAGAAGGTGTTGACGAAGAAGATATCGTTAAAACAGACGGAGAGTATATTTATATTATTAACAACAGCTCAAACAATCATAAGCTTGTTATTATAAAAGCAGATGCTGAAAATACAAAAATTATATCAAAAACAGAATTGAACTCAGATAAACTTGCGATAGGAATGTATGTTCATGGTAACAACATTGCAATTATCTACAGAGAAAAAGATTCTGCATACTACTATTCAGGAAATGCCGATATGCTGTATAATCAAGAGGGAAACACATACACTGAAGTTTATAATATTTCTGATAAATCTTCCCCAGTACTGATAAATACTTTAGGTCAAAGCGGCAGTTACTGTTCATCCAGAATGATAGGGAATAAAATTTATATTATAACTAATAAATATATTTATTCTCAAAATTTAAAAGAAGGTGATCCTGCGGACTATATACCTCTCTTATATAACGGAACTACAGCAGAAACAATACCTGTAAAAGATATATGTATTGCCCCTAATGTGGATCAATCTTCTTATACGATTTTAACTTCTTTTAATATACAGTCGCCCCAGGATTTCATTTCACAAAAATCCGTATTGGGCAGCAGCGATCAAATATATTGCAGCACGGAAAACGCTTATATAGTTAAGCCGATATATAATAAATATCGTAATAAATCAGATATTTTAAAGTTTAATTTTAAAGACGGTAACATTGAGTTCGCTGCCCAGGGGAATGTTGACGGAACGCCTTTAAATCAATTTTCAATGGACGAATACAACGGTAATTTCAGGATTGTAACAACAATATCTACATGGTCAAACATCTCTTCAAATCAGAGCAACAGCTTATATGTACTTGACAGCACTTTAAAAACAATCGGTTCGGTTGAAAATCTTGCAAAAGACGAATCTGTAAAGTCTGTTCGTTTTGATGGTGATATAGCATATTTTGTTACGTTCAGGCAAACAGACCCGCTCTTCACAGTAGATCTCTCAACCCCGGAAAGCCCAAATGTTTTAAGCGCACTTAAAATCCCCGGATTCTCCTCATATCTTCATAAATGGTCTGATACATTGCTTTTCGGATTTGGTTTTGATGCCGACGAAAAAACAGGCCAAACAAACGAGCTTAAACTTTCTATGTTTGATATTTCAGATAAAACTGATGTCAGAGAAATATCTAAAACATTAGTTGATAATTATTACTATTCCAATGCAACCTACAATCATCATGAAATGTTTATAAGCCCGGAACGAAACCTCCTAGGCTTTATGGCAACGGGTTATAGAGGCAATTTTGCATATTTTGTTTATAACTATAACCAGGAACTGAAAACTTTTGAACTTGTTAAAAGCTATGATTTTAAAGATTCATTCACTACAAGAGGCTTATTTATTAACGATACTTTTTATATAATCAACCTAAACACTGCAAGTTTTGATGTTTGCATTTTCGATATGGAAGATTTTAATAAAACGACTCAAATAACTATAAATTAAGATTTTATAAAAGTAAAACAGGCACCGTAAAAAACGGTGCCTGTTTTTTATAACCATGAAATTAAAACTAAATATAGTTATTTGTACTACAAACCTGTCAAAGTGCCAACCAATGCAAGTTTCTAATAGCCATTTCGGCATTTTTAATAAAAATCGGACTTAAGTAAAATGCTGCTGCATTCATTAAAAGCTACGGTAACATTTTTTAAATTATCTTTCATTGTTTAGCACCTATATTTAACGGTTTTTCAATAATAATAACATTTTCATAACTACCCAAGTAATCATTGTTTTTTTGAGTTTCTGAAAAAGCTAAACCATATTTGTTATCAATAGTTTTGTCTATCATTATATCACTACAATAAACAGAAAACTCTTTATAATAAATATGCAAAAATCCGACGCCAGGACCTCGTTGTCTTTTTGATAGCAGATTAGATGGAAGAGTTTCATTCCTACAGTTCTTAAGTAAACTTATAATCGCTTCTTTTTCCGCATCACTAAGAGTATATTCAAGATTATTATCGGAGTCAGAAAAAACTATTTTTTCAACTTCGTCGTTAATATAATCCGGAAATACTGTATTCTTACGGCAATAAAGTTTTTCTTCAGAAAAAATGTTTTTAAGAATTAAAAAAGAATTATCTTCATCCCCGTCAATCAGCCAAACAGAAGTATTATCTTTTCTGTTTGAATTCGGATCATCTAAAAAGCCTGCCCAAGCAGGATATTTTTCGCTTTTTTTCTCGCCTATCGGATACCAAGGCGATGAACATTCTATGTATTCGTTACCGTTAAAAACCACAGCATAATCATAAAAATCAGAGGAGGTATTGCACGACGCTGTTAATAAACAAACAAAAACACATATTGCGATTAAAAAGGACTTCTTTTTTATAAATGAATGTATCATTATGTAGCCTCCTATATAATACGGGGTGTCAATAATATCAATGAAAGCAATAACAGTACAAGACAAGTGGCTAATAAATCAAATTTAAAACCATAAAGTACATTTGCTGTTTTTTTATGTAAAACAGAAACAATGAAATAAATATATTATACATAATCCCACCAACCTTAAAACACTCTATAATCAGCGTTTGAAAATGTGTATTTAATAATACCTTGATTGCAAGTAGTAAAAACCAATTTCATTATCATAGTAACAGCCACTATATCTGAATGGATTAGCTGTTCCGACCTACACAAGCTCTCCCGATGTGTCTGTGATTGATTCAACCTTATCGTACATGTAATACACTTATTTTACAACTACAACTCCGGAAGAATTAACAATTTCTATTATATATCCCTGTAAGTTTTTGCGGTAATAATAATCCTGACCAAGATAATTCATTCAAACAGCTTCGCCGTTTACGATTTTCGATAATTTGAATATAGCAATATTCAAAGAACTTAATCTTTTCTTAAAATGTTTTGGGAATAGTTCAACATCATATTCTTTATTAATTCGTTTATAATATGATATAGCATATTTTTTATATTTTAAAGAAACATAACATTCTGCAATGCAACAATATATAAAAGCCTTATTAATAATAACAGGTGGCAAATTAGATAAAATATTTTTTCTATATATAATGTTTTGGCTATTGCTATATTCCATTTGGTTAAGCAATTCAAGATACACCTTAACTGCCCGATTATTTGCACCTATTGATTTATAAAAATCAGCTTTAAAACTAAGATTCATTAATTTATTTCCCATTAACTTACTCTTTCAATCAACATTAAATTTGATACAGCTAATAAATAATCAGACTGTAAATTTGCAATATTAATTAATTTTTTTTATTCTTTTTATAATATGCCGGATATTCCAAACTATAAATATAAGTGCGTTTACTGCACAAATACCCCAGAAGATATTGGTTATTATACTACTTGCTCCAAGATATTTTTCCAAAAGTAAAGTTATTGATAAGAATAATAATGCCGATCCTTCAAAAATAACTTTTTTGTTTTTTGTAGTTATTATATTAAAAATTCCGATAATACCAATAAATAAGTATAAAGATAACTCCACTTTTTCACCTC
The DNA here is from genome assembly GCA_003343705.1 of Clostridiales bacterium. Lineage (GTDB taxonomy): Bacteria > Bacillota > Clostridia > Oscillospirales > UBA644 > QAKR01. The sequence goes on from QAKR01000057.1 coordinate 25,373, forward strand.
TTCAATAAATCATTACACATAAATTATAAATAAAATTTTTCCAGCATAATACATTTACGTCAATATTAATTATTACATAAAGTTAATACAAATTAATGCATTTTACTTATTCTAAGGTTTAATTAATCCTAAAACATTTTACCATAATCATACATTTAAGTCAATATAAAATAATTAAGTAAGAGATATTTAAAATATAAAAAGAAGAGATAAACTCTGGTGTGTCTATCTCTTCTTATCTATTTAGTCAATATTTACATAAACTTGTTTTGGTGAAATTTCACTTAGAAACTTTTCTCGCAACTGCTTAACGTTCTCCACTGACATACCGGATTTTTCAACCACATAAAAACGTTTAGGTGTGACATTAAGAATAAAATACATATCATATTCAGTAACTCGTAATAGCCCATCATAACGCATGCTTTCAAGAGATGTATAATAATCGCTTCCGGTTTTTATTATAAAATCACTGTCACAAAATGTATATTCGTAACAAAGGTGTTCAGTTCTTTTTTCGTAACTGTATTCAAGTTTTGGCAATGTTATTAAAAATAGATAAAAGTAAATCCCTAAGGCTAATAAAAGCATAAAAAAGCCGGAAGAAATAACATCTTTAAGCTGGACCATGCTTATTCCTGCTGCAATCAAAGCTAAAAAATATATTGCAAATATAGCGGTTGCAATTCCTTTTTTTCCGTAGCAGAAGCGAAAGAACGCTATATCCTTAAAAGTCTTTTCAGTGAAAACAGTTTCAGATTTAATTTTCATAATTTAATCCTCAAAATAATATTGGAAGTTAAAAACAGGATTTTCTCCGTCGTACATATTAATGTATGGAACAGAAACGTCACAATAAGAAACGCCTTTAATTGCTGCGGGATTTTCTGATTCTACAAGAACTTGGTTTTTAGAAACGACCTTTGCTGTAGCATCATAAAAAACCTTATCTTCACCACAAACTCTAAACTCTGTAACAGCTTCACCTGAGTTTAGGGTAAGGCCGGTATTTACCCCTAAAAATGTTATTAAAATACCGTTTTCGGTTCGTTCTGCTTTTTCAAACCGAGGGGATGTTCCGTATATGTCTTTTAAACCGAGAATTTTTTCGCATACAAGATTTGCAGCACGGGTTCCCAAGGACTTTTTATTATCCGGATGAATTTTAACAGCATCACGGGTGCTTTCAAGCTGGCAAACAAGATAAGAATTAGCAACAGCATCCAAGCATTGAAGTTGTACAAGACGCATATCCGACCACTGGCGGTCTTGAATCCCGGCCAGCGAATAATTTGCAAGCTGTGTTGCTACAAAAGGCATATCCGGGTCTTCAAAGCCATTTCTGTAGGTAGTTGTCAGTTGTTTAAAATAATTAAGATATGTGTCGGTGTGCGTTGTGTCATTCTCGCCTTGATACCATAAAATTCCGTTAAAGGTAAATGGCATTACTGGTTTAATATATGTGTTATAAATTGGAGTACCTTCAAGAAAATACGTAATAGATGAACCGCCTACTGAACGAACTATTACACCTACGGGGACACCTGTCAACTTTTGAAGCTGCTCTGAAAAAGCTGCTGAATATGCAGGTTGATTTTTAATATTATCAAGGGCACTTACAGTCCAGTCCATGTTCTGAACACTGCCCACACGTATCAACGGATTGTCCGCATCGGGGACGAACTCTTCATACATACGGTTACCGTATTCCTTAACAGGATAAAACATGTTAGATTGACCAGAACAAAACCAAACTTCACCTATAAGTACATTCGTTATAATTTGGGTTTTTCCTCCGGCATGAACATATAAATTTTGACCTTGAGTATTTGCTTCCATTTCATCAAGATAAAGCTTCCATTTACCGTTTTCTACAACAGTATTTTTGGTTTGACCGTTGAAATTCACCTCAACGGCTGTACCATCTTTACCGGTTCCGAACACAGCAACCTTTTTATTTCTTGCTAAAACCATATTATTACCGAAAAACTGGTTTATTTGAACGTCTTCCAGCTTATCGCCTCTTCTTACGGAACATGAAGTTAACAATAACATAAACATTAAAAACAACGCAACTGTTTTTACTGATTTTTTAATCAACATTTTCATAGTCAACTCGTTTCAAATTAAAATTATCATATGCAACCGCTTCACCTTCAAGATTAGACTTAATATAACCTGTTGATGAACCGTTGTAAAGATCTTTAGTAATAATAATATTTGCGTCAAACACAACTGCGCCACCTGTTGCATAAAGATGAGCTGAAGCCTCTTTATTTTCAAAAACAGAAGCAGTTACTCTTACCATTCCGTCAGAAACATTTAATGGTATATCTGCCTGAGCAAATATGCAACCGGTTGTTTCAAAAGAACCACCATTGACATTTACTGTATTTGTAAAACGCGAATTAAATAATGCAACAGTACCACTGTCATCTAAAAGAGCCTCAACATCTTTTCCGCTGGATGAAAGATCGCTGTTAATTATATAAGCAAGTTTATTTTTTTCAAGTCTGATTGAAGTTTTAACGCCCCAGGAAGAAAATCCGTTTATCAATAAGCCAATGTCTTCGGTATCATTCTTAAGAGCTTCAGTTTTATTGATGCTCACCCCGACTTCGCCGGCTTGTGCTGAAATATTAAAAAGTTCAGGAGATATACAATTTTCAAGGGTAAAACCCACACCGCTTTCATTTTGATAATCTGTTTGTGATTGCTTGTTATTTTTCTTATAAACACAATTATTAATATTAAGAATATTATTTTTTTCAAATAAAAATCCGCTTTTAAACGATGAGCACTTAACATCTTTTACTATTGCTGAAGAAGAACCTATAAAAGCAACACCGTAAGAAAAACCTTCAATATTAAGCCCGCTTGCCATAGCATTATTAGATTCGGAATATATGGCGGTTTTCTCAAATATTGTTAGAGATTCCAGTTCTACTGAAGAATTATCTTCAATATATGCATTACAAACAGCAGCATTTGTTTTTAACTCAAAAACAGATGAACCTTCGAATGAAGACAACGCATAAAAGCTCGTTGATAATGCATTTTCACCAGCACCTGCACCACAAAGCCAGACATTTTCACGAATAATAACAGTTTTTGAAAGAGTATATGACCCCTCTTTTACGTAAACAATTCCTCCGCCGTTAGCATAAGCTTCATCAATTGTTTTTTGAATATCGGTTTCCGAAGTACCTAAAACCTTATATATTTGTGTTCGTTTTGGAGAATTATAAATTCCTCCCGGAGTTTGCATAGTTTTAGCTACGTTTTTTATTGTATATGAAAGAGCGGAAGATGTTGAAAAAACCTGTCCGCCTGATGTTTTAAGATTTGAAAAATATGCATTTGAATAGAAAACGCCGACAGCATTATCGTCTAAACGTGCAAAATCGCTGTCAGGAGTAATTTTACAACCTGAAAATGACGCTATACCATCAGTAATTTCAACACCGTAATTCTTCCAAGAAGCAAAAGTACAACCGTTAAACTCAACACTTGCATCACCGTTTATTTTGACTGATGAACCTGCTTTACCTGAAAAAACACATCCTGTAAAAACAGCTGAACCTGTAAAGTTCTCACTAAAATGGATTGCATTATTATCGGTGCCGAAAACCGGAGAAAAAGTACTACCGCAGAAAAATGAGCCACCCGCGAATGCATTAATCATATTAATACAGTTCAAAGCATTGGTAACAGTAACATTTGTCATTTCAAGCCGACCTGATCCACCGCTTAAAGTAAAAGCAGTATGAACTGCGTCAACCGTTGAAGACCGCATTGAAAGCCCTTTTACATTGGCATTAACAGCATTTATATTAGATTTAAAAAAATCCGTTTTATCATCATATTTAATCTTATATTCAGGATTTGTAAGAGTATTTGAAACAAAATAAGAAGGACTGATATTTATATTTTCGGCTGAAACAACAGCATTACTTCCGTTTATTGATAATGCTGAGTAAAACGCCGTTATGTAAATGTTTTTTAAATAAACACTCTCAAGCTCCTCGGACGAAAAAACTATACCTGTAGAACTGTTAAGCAAAAGCATGTTTTCCACACAAACGCTTCTTGCCCCGTTTTGAGTGATTGTAGGTGCAAGACGAATAGGGTCGTCTGCATTCTGGTTTTTATTATAAACAACCATATCAGAAATAGTTGCTCTATCCTCTAAAGTAAAAGGGGATGTTGTAGTGAAGTCTCCGTCAAAAACAACAACAGTTTCTGAATAAGCTGCTCTTTTTGCTGAAGGAGCATTAAAATCGCCTATAAGTTTTACATTATTTTTTATTGTGATTGGAGAAGTTACACGGTATGTTCCACGGTCAAGATATACAACCCCGCCACCGCCAGAAGCGGCTTTATCAATTGCAGCTTGAATTGCCGCAGTATCGTCTGCAACACCGTCTCCAACCGCACCGTTTTGGCGCGGGAAATAGTTTGCGGTAAAAAACACACCGGACGAAAAAACGCTTTGAAATATTTGACTTTCACCGTCAATGCTGTTAGACGTAGCCGGTAAAGCATTTTTTTCGTTATCCCCAAGTTCTTTTGTTTTACTACAACCTGAAACAAGTATAAACAACAAAAGCCACATTGATATAAAACGTATTTTTTTCATTTCTTCCTCAATAAACAAAGTCGAATTCAAAGTTATAAATATATACTGTATCGCCTTGCTCAACACCAGCCTGAACCAGTTTGTCTATAACACCCGAACGCCTCAAAACACGTTGAAAATACTGCAGCTGCTCATAATCGTCAAAATTAACACAGCGCATTACTCGTAATAGCCAATCCCCTTCAACTGAATAAAAACCATCCTCAAGTTTTTTAATTTCAACTTCGGTAGAACGACCTTCATAAGAATTTTCATCTTCTAAAATGATTTCTTCTTCATAAACAACAACAGGAGGCAATTCTTTAATTTTTTCATAAAGAACATCCATCAGCTCTTTTGTTCCTATATGAGCTGCTGCGGATATTTCATAGTATTCATAACCTTTTGAAACAATAAAATTACGGAATTCTTCGGTTTTTTCTTCATCTGTTATTATATCGCATTTGTTTCCCACAACAATTTGAGGGCATGATGCGAGTTTTTCAGAAAATTGCGAAAGCTCGTTATTTATAACTTCAAAATCCTCTATCGGGTTCCGTCCTTCTATTCCGGAAATATCCACAACATGAACTAAAAGACGGCAACGTTCGATATGACGTAAAAACGCATGTCCCAAACCTGTTCCTTCTGAAGCACCTTCTATTATACCAGGTATATCCGCCATAACAAAACTGCGCTCGTCGCTGAGTGAAACAACACCCAAATTAGGGTCAAGAGTTGTAAAATGATAATTTGCAATTTTCGGACGTGCTGCAGAAACAGATGACAGAAGTGTAGATTTACCCACATTTGGAAAACCTACCAACCCCACATCTGCAATAAGTTTTAACTCTAAAATAACTTCGCGGGATTCGCCAATTATACCTGGTTTTGAAAAACGAGGGCATTGACGTGTAGGGGTGGCAAAATGTCTGTTACCCCAGCCGCCTTTACCGCCTTTTGCTAAAATAAAAGGCTCAAAATCGCTCATGTCTTTTATTATAAGGCCACTTTCCGCATCACGAATTAATGTACCGTGTGGCACTCTGATAATTAAATCAGATGCGCTTTTACCGTACATTTTTCCGCCTTTTCCGTTCTCGCCATTTTGTGCAATAAATTTATGTTTAAAGCGTAAAGCTTCCAGCGTATTCAAGTTTGTATCAACTTGAAATACTACATCTCCGCCTTTTCCGCCGTCGCCGCCGTCCGGACCGCCTGCTGCAACATATTTTTCACGATGAAAAGCAACTGCACCGTCGCCGCCGTTTCCGGCTTTTACATAAATTTTAGTTTTATCTATAAACATATTAAAATATCCTTTTCAAAAAGTATATAAAACAGATGTAAGCTATTTATATTAACTATTATATCGAATAAAATCCTATTTTACTCTTAAATTTATTTAAACAAAAACGGGGTCGTCTTTCGACAACCCCTTTTCATTACTGTTCGATTGCGTATATGCTGACTTTTTTTCTGTCCTTGCCGACACGCTCGAATTTAACGCGGCCGTCTATAAGTGCGAACAGAGTATCATCGGAGCCTTTGCCGACGTTGTTACCCGGATGTATTTTGGTACCCCTTTGTTTTACAAGAATGTTACCTGCTAAAACGAACTGTCCGTCCGCTCTTTTTACACCAAGTCGTTTACTTTCGCTGTCGCGTCCGTTTTTGGTGGAGCCGACACCTTTCTTATGAGCCATTTATAAACACCTCCGGCCTTTCTTAAAATTTAATAGCGCTTACAGTCACTTTAGAATAGGGCTGGCGGTGACCTTGGCGTTTACGATAATTTTTCTTAGCTTTCATCTTGAATACACGGATTTTCTTACCTTTGCCGTTCTTTTCAAGTTTTGCTTCAACGGAAACGCCGTCTACATACGGTGCGCCCGTTCTAATATCAGAATCGTTAACGAACATGAGAACTTTATCAAATGTTAATGTTGATTCTGCTTCTGCATCGATTTTTTCGATGAACAGTACATCTCCTTCAGAGACTTTGTACTGCTTACCGCCTGTTTCGATAACTGCGTACATTTAATTACCCTCTTTACATAAGTCTCGCTATAAAGGCAAGGTATTAAAACCTTTTTCGTGCTCAAAAAAACACTTCGCCCGTTCTATGCGGCTTGATTATTATACCATAAACAAAATAGCTTGTCAAGCTTTTTTTTATATTTATGAAATATTCACCAAAATTTCAAATTCATCAAAACATTAAATCAGGAATAGCGGAAAAGTCATAGCTTTTTTCTTCCGCTTCTTTCATGAATTTGGTATATTCATCACTATCAAATTTTATTTCACCGAAATCTGAGAATTTCAGTGTGAAAACTCTTCCTTCTAAGGTTGCTGAAACTCCTGAAATGTAACGATTTTTAATCGTTATGGAAAGATTGAAAGTTTCTGCAGGAATATCCGGGAGCTGATCATCAAAGAGAGAGGCCAGTGTTTCTCCAAACATCGGTCTAAAAATTCTAAAAACCTCTTGAACAAACGCAGAAACGTCTATATTGAACTCATATACCGTTCCGGCTGAAGTGTTACTTTTTACAAGACCTAAATATTTTTCAGCCCATTCTTTGTTTTTCATACAATCATTAAATTCTTTAATACAGTTTTCCGCTTCTTCAAAAGAAAAACCTTGCTGCTCAAGCATGGCTATATAAAATTTACCGAAAGACTCTTCCATTATACCTTTAAATGATTTTGTGTTTGAACCATTTTCAACATCTTTTACAACTTCAAGTGCTGAATTTATCGTTTTCCCTACACCGGAAGTATAATATTCGGAACCGTTGTCACTGACATATAAATCATCACCATATAAAACAATACGTTCGTTTTCAGAAGATAAATCAACGTAAAGTTTGGAATTTTCCATGTCTAAAGCAATTTTACCTTCTGCTGTTTCACCATCAGAATCTCCTGTTAACATAAAAGAACCGGAATCAATAAAAGAACGTTTAAATGCGTCTAAAAGATCTGTGTATATGTCTTTTTTTGGCATAATCATTGGTATAAATGCTGCTGCAATTATAAGAATTGCCAACACAACGCAAATTGTTATAATAAAAGGTGCCTTTGACTTTTTTACTACAACAGCTTCAGACGTTGTATATTGAGGAATATAAACGCCTTGATTTTCAAAAAGCGGTTGGCGGAATTCTTCTTGAGAATCATCATTTACAGGTTGATTAGCTTGTATTTTTTCTGTTGGTTTTACAGTACCACACCGTTCGCACTTTCCACCTTCATTTTGAGTATTGCAAACAGGACATTCCCACATTGTTATTCCCCCTTATTATATGTTGATTACATTATACATTTTTGCAATAATTTTGTCAACACCGAAGATAAAAAACATTTGCATTTATTTGCAAATTATGGTATACTATATTATAGGTGATTGTATGTATAAAATGCTAAGAGAAAAATATCCTGTTTTTGAATATGCAGGTTTTAAAGTTTTTAATGACGACAGCAAAATAGGTGTAAAATTCGAATTTAAACAAAGCGAAGACATTTTGTTTTCGCCTTCTTGGAAATTGCCTTTTTCTTATGAAGAATATGAAAAGGAACAAGATTTTTATGATTGCTGTATTTTCAACTTAGGAATGGTTGAAGCCGTGAGCTATTGGAAAGCTTGCTGTTCTCCTGTATTCCGCATAAACGCGGTTCTTGACGAAGAACAAAAAACTTTTTTTAAAAAGCTTTGGTATAACGGCCTCGGTGAATTTTTTTATGTAAATAGAATTGACACAACGTACGATGAGTTTGTAAAATTTGAGTGTTGCGGTTTAAAAACATATAGTGCGAAAGATCTAAATAAAGAATTTTCAGGTTGTCTTATCCCTGTAGGGGGAGGTAAAGACAGCGTTGTTACGCTGGAAAAGCTTAAAGACAGTATCTCTGAAAATTTATGTTTTATGATAAACCCGTCTTTGGCATCTGTTAAAACAGCCCAAATTGCCGGAGTAGATTCTGTTTGCGCAACAAGATATCTTGATAAAAAAATAATAGAACTTAATTCCAAAGGCTATCTCAACGGTCATACACCGTTCTCTGCAATTGTTGCTTTTTCTGCATTCCTCTGTGCCGCTCTTGCAAATAAAAAATATATCGTGCTATCAAACGAGAGCAGTGCAAACGATGTTTATGTAAAAGGAACAACTGTAAATCACCAATATTCAAAAAGTGTAGAGTTTGAAAACGATTTTCGCAAATATACAAAAAAATATCTTGGAGGGCAAATTGAATATTTTTCTTTACTACGTCCGTTAAACGAATGGAGTATAGTAAAAGAGTTTATTAAAAACGAAAAATACTTCCCTGCTTTTTTAAGCTGTAATAAAGGCTCAAAAGCAGGAAAATGGTGCTGCGAATGTTCAAAATGCCTTTTTACATATATAATGCTTTCTCCGTTTTTAAATGAAAAAACGCTTGTTTCCATATTTGGTGAAAATCTGCTTAATAAACCTAAAATGCTTGAATTTTTTGAAGGGCTTGTTAATCCTGATGCAGATAAACCTTTTGAATGCGTCGGAACACGCAGCGAAATTAATGCGGCTCTTACCCTTGCAGTAAAAAAATATGAGCCTGAGCTTCCACTTATTTTACAAAAATATAAAGAAGAGTACTACAACGAAGATTTCGATTTTACCGAAGTTGATAATTTTTACGATATAAAGAATAACGTTCCTACGGAATTTACCTATATACAAAAAATTGCAGACTTCTTCAAAGATAAATCAGTTGCAATCCTCGGTTTCGGTAGAGAAGGTAGGTCAACCTTAGAGTTTTTAAATAAATACACTGTACCTAAAAATGTTACCGTTATTGATAAAAACACTCAGGATATTTCAGGTATTTATGGCGAGAATTATCTTTCGGGGCTTGAAAAATACGATATTATAATGAAAGCTCCGGGGATCGCACTTTTAGACATTGTTTCCGAAGAAGTCAAACAAAAAACAACTTCACAAACAGATCTTTTTTTACGTTTTGCACCTTGCAGAGTGATAGGAATAACTGGGACAAAAGGCAAAAGTACAACTTCTACAGCAACTTTTTACGCCCTTGAAAAGCTCGGATTTCCTGTTCGTCTTGTAGGGAATATCGGTGTTCCCGTTTTTTCCGATCTTGAAAATATAAACGAAAAAACTGTTGTGGTTTATGAGCTTTCATGCCACCAGCTTGAATTTGTAAAAGCAAGCCCGACAACGGCGGTTTTACTTAATATTTTTTCCGATCATCTGGATCATTACGTTTCACAACAAGCTTATGAAGATGCGAAACGCAACATATACCGCTTCCAAAATAAAAATGATATTTTAATCAGTTATGAAAAAACAGATACGGCTTCTAAACAGATATTTATAAAAGATATTATTAATATAGAAACGGTTAAAACAAAGCTAATAGGGCAACATAATAAATACAATCTTGCAGTTGCCGCAGCTGCAGCAAATACAGTCGGTGCGGATATAAAAAAAGCCCTTAAAATTCTAGAAGATTTTAACGGACTTGAACACAGAATAGAATTTGTTGAAAACATAAACGGTGTTTCATATTATAACGACAGTATCTCTACGATCCCTGAAGCAACTTTGGGTGCAATTGACGGCCTCAAAAATGTTAGAACACTTATCTTAGGCGGTTTTGATCGAGGAATTTCATACGACGATTTTGCGCATAAACTGGCTAACAGTGAAGTTGAGAACATTATTTGCGCTTATAGTAGCGGCCTACGTATTTATAATCTTATAAATGAAATTGATCATAAACCTAAACTATATGAAGTTGAAAATCTCGAAAAGGCAGTAAACCTTGCAAAACAAATTACAAAAGACGGTTCTTGCCTACTCTCCCCTGCAGCCGCAAGCTACGGCGATTTTGAAAATTTCGAACACAGAGGAAGAGTTTTCAAACAGCTTGTCAAAGCTAATAATTAAAATAATATGCGATTTAAAAATTTAAAAGGAGCTTTTAAATGACAGAACTTATAGAAAAACATGCAAAAACTTTGTCTGTATATACAGAACTACGAGCACATAAAAACATACAAAAGCGTGTTGGTTTTTTAGATGGCAATCTCATACAAAATTCTTCATCTGAACAATCTGGTGTTTGTGCCCGTGTTTATAAAAGCGGATCTTACGGATTTGCGGCAGCCCCGTCCTGCAACGAGGAAGGTGTTTCGGAAGTTTTAAAAGCTTCCCTTGAAAATGCAGAGTTTTTAAACCAAAAACAAAATCTACAAAAGCCTCAATACCCTCAAATTAAGCCTATAAGATCATATTTTGACGGTAAAAAATCAGACCCCACAACGCAAAAATATATGATAGACTTTTTAGCGGAGCTTGATGATTATATTGTAAAAAAGTATCCTAAAATAATAAGCCGTATGATTGCAAGCCCTTGCCTAACAACAGAAAAAGCCCTTGCAACATCTGATGACGTATTCTCATATTCCCTTGTGCCTCATGCCTCGCTTTATATTTCAATTACAGCAGAGGATAAAGACGGAACACCGTTGCAACTTATGACACCATTTGGTGATTTCGGATATTTTTCTGATATATTTAAATCACCTTCCGATTACTTTAAAGATATTGATTTTCTTAACGAACAGCTTATGCAAAAATGCGAAGGCGTTTTTGCTGAAGCCGGGTTGAAAGAATGTATTCTTCATCCTGATCTTGCCGGTATGCTTGCCCATGAGGCAGTAGGACACACTACAGAAGCAGATTTTGTTTTATCTGGATCTGTTGCAGGTAAATATCTAAACAAAGAAGTTGCTTCTCCTATTGTTACAATGGTAGACTTTGCATCTACGGCATTCGGCAAACAGTGCCCTGTTCCTGTATTTATCGATGACGAAGGAACTCCTGCTAAAGACGTTACAATTATAGAAAACGGAATATTAAGAAGCTATATGCACTCCAAAGAAAGCGCAGCACGCTTTGGTGTAGAGCCAACAGGAAATGCACGTGCATATTCTTTTTCGGACGAACCGCTTATAAGAATGAGAAACACCGTTATTTTGCCAGGGCAATCAAAACTGGACGAAATGATTGCTTCTATTGATGATGGTTATTATTTTATAAAAACAGGAAACGGTCAGGCAGACGCAACCGGAGAGTTCATGTTCGGAATCGATTTCGGTTATGAAATTAAAAAAGGTAAATTGGGGCGTGCATTAAAAAGCACAACCATTGCAGGTGTAGCTTTTGAAATGCTTAAAACAGTCTCGGCCCTTTCTGATGACATGGAATGGTGCTCAACCGGAATGTGCGGTAAAAAACAGTCTATAAGTGTCGGAATGGGCGGGCCTGCTATAAAATGCAAGGTCAATGTTGGAGGAAGATAAAAATGAACAAAAACGAAATTGCCGATAAAATTTTATCCCTTTCACTTGAAAGAGGGGCAGGCAAAGCTCAATGTGTGGTCACAAGCCAAATTAAAACAGAAATATATTACGAACAGGGTAAAATAAGTCTTTTAAGAACCCTGTTCAACAATACAGTTACTATCAAAGTTTTAAAGAATCAAAAAAAGGGTGTTGTTGCGCAAAACACTTTCGAAAACCCTGAAAAAGCAGTTGATGAAGCTCTTTCTGCAGCAGAATACGCTAAACCGGACGATGCAGAGGACATCTGTGATGAAATCAACACTAAAACTTTCACTGAGGGGAATCTCGAACCCGATCGTGAAGCAATGTATAACGGCCTTGTAAAGTTTATTAGCGACTCTAAACAAAAGTATCCTAAAATATCTTTTGACAGCATAACAATTGAGCATCTTTTAATAACTCGCCTTTATAAAAATACTAACGGTGTTTCAATGGAAGAAACACGTGGTTTTTATGTTTTCTCATCTATGTTTATGGCACTTGACGCGGACAAAACGTCTTCTTTCAATGCTTCTGAAGCAGTTTTCCTTGACCCCAAAACCGACTTTATGTCACTTGGCATGACAGAACGTCTTTTAGCGGAAACAGAAAAGCAGGTAGATACAAAAACCCTTGACGGCAAATTTGTGGGAAGCCTTGTAATAACACCTCAATGTATGGAAGATATAATTGGGACTGTTGAAGGTAATTTTCTCTCCGACGGTGTTTTGATGAACAACACTTCACTCTTTAAAGATAAGCTTGATAAGCAAGTTGCTTCACAAAATGTAAGCATATATGCAAACCCTCTCACGCCCGGACTTGCAGGCGGATACAGCGTTACAGGAGAAGGTTTTGCTGCCGAAAATATGGCAATTATTGAAAACGGAATTCTTAAAAACTTTATTCTTTCAAGATACGGGGCAAAAAAAACCGGGCTTCAGCGTTCTAAAAACGAAGGTGGATGTTTGGTTATGACTCCGGGAGAAAAATCTTTGGAGCAAATTATAAAGAACACCGAGCGTGGAATTTTACTAAACCGTTTTTCTGGCGGAGAACCAGGTGTAGACGGAGATATTACCGGGGTTGCAAAAAATAGCTTTTTAATTGAAAATGGTAAAATTACCGATGCTTTAAGTGAAACCATGATATCAGGAAACCTTGCAAGTATGCTTATGAATATTACGGATATTTCTAACGAAACCGTTACAAACGGAGATTATGTTTTACCCTATGTAAAAATTGATAAAGTGACTATATCTGGTAAATAACTAAGCTTTTCCTATTATTTATAGACAATTGATTAAAAGGGCTCAAATATTATTAAGATTTTCGTCGTCATACCAGACGAGAGCAGGACGAACAGTAAACGCTTTTCAACCTACTGTCGACGAAGAATGGCGGCGAAAAAAGTATAACTATGAATAAATTTGCAAGTTAGTTGACTTTAATATAAAATACACTGAAAAGGATGAACAACATGAGCGAATGTACACACGACTGCAAAACTTGCGGTCAAAGCTGCTCAGACCGTAAAGAAGAGTCTCTTTTGGCTCCTTTAAACGAAATGAGCAGAGTTAAAAAAGTTATTGCCGTTGTCAGCGGTAAAGGCGGAGTCGGCAAAAGCATGGTTACTTCTCTTCTTGCCGTAATGGCAAACAGAAAAGGCTTTCACTCCGCAATACTTGATGCGGATATCACAGGGCCGTCGGTTCCGAAAGCTTTCGGGATACACGAAAAAGCTACAGGAAACGAACAGTGCCTTTTCCCGGTTAAAAGTAAAACAGGCATTGACATTATGTCATTAAACTTGCTTTTAGAAAGCGACACAACACCTGTTGTATGGCGTGGCCCAATAATTGCAGGCACAGTTAAGCAATTTTGGACAGATGTTGTTTGGGACGACGTTGATTATATGTTTGTGGATATGCCTCCGGGCACAGGTGATGTTCCGCTAACAGTTTTCCAGTCTATTCCCGTTGACGGAATTATAATTGTAACCACTCCCCAACAGCTTGTTTCAATGATTGTAGAAAAAGCTGTTAATATGGCAAAGATGATGAACATACCAATCCTCGGCATTGTTGAAAACATGTCCTACTTTACATGCCCCGACTGCGGCAAACAACACTTCATATACGGTGACAGCAATGTTGATAAAATCGCTTCCCAATACGGCATTGAAGCTGTTGCGAAAATGCCTATCGACCCAAGACTTGCAGCCGCTTGCGATAACGGAATGATCGAACTTGCCGACGACCTGCCTTTAAAAGATTTAGCTGATACTGTAATAAAATAACATTTACCTTTTAGGCAACATAATAAATTCAATTAAATATAATGCCCCTTAAAGCATTTGCTTTAAGGGGCTTATTATATATAAGATAATATCAGTCTTTATAACAACTCTTAATAAAGTCGGAGACAGGCTTGGGATCTTCCACACTATGAGGATGATGCCCCTTCCCGGGCATAATAAATGCTTCAAACTTTGTTGCGCCGAGTTTTTTATAGTTATCTATAAGAAGCTGTCCGTTTTCATCAAGAGGGGCAGCTTTATCAGCATCACCTGAAACAAGATAAATAGGAATATCTGCTTTTGCAAGCTCTGCAATATGGTCTTTGGGGTTATCCTTATAATCTCTTGCGGTTTCGTCTGTTAAGCCGAGAACCTTTTTACAAATTTCCCAGTCTCCAGGTGTGCCCTCTCCGTCAAAACTTTTGCCGAAACCTGCCGGCCATGAGCATATATCAAGAACAGGAGCATCAAGATAAAGACAACCCACGTCAGAAGGATGTTTTGCTGCAAAATTCACTGCATAAAAACCGCCACGGCTGAATCCGAAAATTGTAGGTTGAGGATGAAGATCGAATTTTTCGGTAATAAAGTCTTTAAACTGTTTCATCAGCTCTACACTTTCTTTATTACCGTACATATCACTTATGCTGTAATATGTTAAGTACCAACCTTGAGCTAAAAGATCAAGGTCCACTATCGGGAATGCATCAAAAAATTCAGCACGCCAGACCCATTTGTTTTTAGGTTGCGGGTTTTGAGGAATTACTATTGTAACCCAATGCCCATTAAATAAAAAGTCGTATTTTTCGCATCCGTTATATTCGCTTTGTTGTGTTTGATATTTTTCATCTTTTAAAAAATCAATCATCACAAACGCTCCTTTAAAAATAATTTTAACTTATCACTTTTTCATATTATAATACAACGGAAATCAATTGTCAAGGAAAATACTAAAATATACAATTTTGTAATATTTATCAATAAAAAATATTTGGAACAATATATATTATAAATATAAATATCATATAAAATAGATACCACAAAATATTATGATAATATTGACATTCAACTTTTAATATGTTATTATTTAGTTAATTAAAGTTATAATGGGGGTTATATTATGCTTTCTCTAACACCGCCTATGGGCTGGAACTCTTGGAATACATTTGGTATCAACATTGATGAAAATATTATTCTTCAAATGGCAGATACTTTTATTGAAAAAGGACTACGTGATGCAGGTTATGAATACATCGTTATTGATGACTGCTGGGCAGCGATGCAACGCGATGAAAACGGAAAACTATACCCCGACCCTGTTAAATTTCCCCACGGTATGAAATACATTTCAGATTACATACATTCAAAAGGTTTAAAATTCGGTATATATTCAAACGCCGGAACAAGAACCTGTAAAGGTCATCCTGCAAGCTTTGACCATGAATTTGAAGATGCTAAAACTTTTGCTGAGTGGGAAGTTGACTATCTTAAATATGATTGCTGCTATATACCCACAGGCATAGACTGGCAACTTCTTTACAGACGAATGGGTATCGCTTTACGTGAATGCGGCAGAGATATAGTTTACGCTGCATGCTGTAACCGCCCTGATGTACATGAGTGGAGCCGCGCAGCAGGTGCGCATCTATACAGAACGACAACCGATATTCTTGACAACCATATAAGCGTTAGAGATATAGCACTGAGCCAGATCGATAAGCTGGGTGCCTCTGCTACAGGTTGTTTTAACGACATTGACATGCTTGTTGTGGGCATGTACAACAAAGGCAACGTGGCCTTTGGCGGCTGTACAGACAATGAGTATATTATGCATTTTGCACTATGGTGCATGATGGGCGTACCCTTGATGATAGGATGCGACATCCGCAACACCACACCGCAGATGTTAGAGCTTATGAAAAACCCGAAACTTTTACGTATTAATCAAGATCCGGAATGCAGGCCTCCTATAGTTATAAAAGGCTACATAAAAGAAAAGGTAGTTCTATTCAGGTTGCTTACAAATAATGAATATGCTATAGGTGTTTTTAATTATACAGACGGAGACAGCCGTGATACAAATGTAGATTTGTTCGATATGGGTATTTCATTTTCAAGCGGATACGGGCTTGAACTGGAAGATGTCTTTACCGGAGAAAAGACTACCCAGGTCCGTGAAACTCTTTACGTTCCGGCTGATTGTCATTCTTGTAAGGTATATATAGCAAAAGTTGTAAAATTATAAAGATGAGGATAAAAATATGTTTTTTAATAAAGCGTTGCCTGTGTGGGCAAAAGAATGTGACGGAAAATTAAACGTACTGCTTTCTTTTGAAACTACTGTTGAAAAAAATGAATGCCAATATACATTCTCTTGCGCTGCAGATAATTTTTATCGTCTTATAATAAATGATTCATTTATTTATTACGGACCGGCAAGATGCGGTAAAGGACATTGGAGAGTTGACACGTTTGATATAACAGAAAAACTATGCACCGGAAAAAACTTTATACGCATAGAGGTTATTCATTATGGAGTAAATTCTTTTGTTTATGAAAATCAAACACCTTTTTTACAAGCGGAAATTCTTGAAGATAATGTCGCCTGCATCTGGACAGGCAAACATTTCGTATGCAGACAAAACTTATCAAAGGAAGTTAAGGTGCAGCGATTTTCCTTCCAACGCCCTATGATTGAAAGTTATTCACTACCATTTGAATATTCCAATCCTCTTACACAATACCAAACAGAACAAAGGGATTTTTTACCTAACAGAACAGGATATCCGACTTTTAAAGAAGTTTTTCCCACTCAATTTTTATCTTCAGGGAACTTTGAAAAAGTTTCTGAAAAAGAAGCTCAACATTTCTTATACCATGGTATTAACGGTGATGGTTTTTCAGATGATGAAATTACAACCTGGCATAGCGATATTGTAAAAAACATAAAAACAACCCTGTCTACAAAAGAAGATAAGATTATATCAGAGGATTTTCATGCAGAAATAGCTGAAAACAACTGGCATTTAATGAAGCTTGATGTAGAAAACACTGGTTTTTGGGCAGTAGATTTAGAGGCCGATGAAGATAGCCTTATATATTTTTCATATGCTGAAGTTTTAAACGATGACGGGTCTTTTGACCCTATACGAGGAGATATGTGCAGCTTTGTTCCGTTAAAAATCAAAAAAGGTAAACATAGCTTTTTAGGAATAGAACCTTCAACAGTGCATTATATTAAAATATTCTGTTTTTACGGTAAGGTTAAATACAGCAAACTTCGTATTTATGAATATAAAAGCCCTAAAACTGAGAATGTCGTTCTCAACAGCAGCGATGAGAAGCTTAACAGAATATTTTATTCGGCTGTTTCAACCTTTGCACAAAACGCTGTTGACCTTTTTACTGATTGCCCTTCACGTGAACGCGCAGGATGGCTTTGTGACAGTTTTTTCACCGCACGAACGGAATTTGAGCTTACAAAAAGTTCTGATATAGAACACGCATTTTTAGAAAATATTATTATTTCACCTGATTTCGACTTACCAAAAGGGATGCTTCCCATGTGTTATCCAGCCAGCTCAAAAGGCGGCGGAAAAGATGCCCAGTTTATACCTAACTGGGCTATGTGGTTTGTTATTGAACTGCAAGAGTTTCTTTTACGCAGCGGCGATACCTCTTTTATTATGCGGGCAAAAGATCGTGTTTTTGATTTATTAGAATATTTTGAAAAATATGAAAATTCAGATGGGCTTCTTCAAAACTTATGCGGTTGGATTTTTGTGGAGTGGTCAAAAGCAAATGACTGGGTTCAGGATATAAACTTCCCGACAAATATGCTTTATTATAAAATGCTTGTCAGTGCCCATTCTCTTTACGGAGATCAAAACATTCTTGATAAAGCAGAAAAATTAAAAAAACAGATTATATCTCAATCATTTAACGGAATGTTTTTCTGTGATAATTCAATATTAAATGCAAATAAAAACATTCTACGTACAAACAATATTTCTGAAACATGCCAGTATTATGCATTTTTTTGTGATGTGGCTACACCTGAAACATTTCCCGGTCTTTATAAAATAATCTTATCGGATTTCGGGCCTGGAAGAAAATGTCTTGAAAAGCATCCGAACATTGTGCCGGCAAACACATTCATAGGCAACTATCTCCGATTGGATATTCTTGACAGATACTCTGAAACTCAGAAACTAAGAAAAGAAACTGTTGATTACTTTGATTATATGGCACAAAAAACAGGGACTTTATGGGAAAACGACGGATCATATGCAAGTTGCAATCATGGATTTGCATCATATGTTGCTTGCTTAATCCGAAAATTCACTGAAGATCCCACAACCGGGGAGGATTGAATTTGCCGCAATTGATTTATAATCCATATCTGGAAATAACTTCCCTTATTTTTTTAGGGCTTATATTATTCCACTTTTTTAAAAACAATACTGTTTGGAATTTGCAAAATCGAGTGTATATAGGCTTTGTAATAATCACAACTATAGGAATTGTTTTTGATGTGATAACAGCAGTTACAATAACCTATGCCGCTTCAATACCGTTATGGGTTAATGTGTTGGTTAATACTATATATTATTTAACACAGCTATTTGTTGTTGCATTCTTTTTATTATTCAATATGGTCTTAACGAAAACCATATATGGTGATAAAAGAAAATTATTCTTTTTTTTCTCGCCATTCTTAATTTTCATCGTTCTTTTATTTATAAACAGCTTTACTGATATAGTTTTTTATTTTGATAGCAGCTATAACCTCATTCACGGTATTGGTTTTTATTTATTGTTTTTATCTATATTATACAGCATATTATGTACGCTGGTAATTATCATAAAATATAAAAAGAATCTGACGCATATGCAGTTTTCTGTTTTGGTATTTTTTATATCATTATTCATTGTTTCAACAGTAATACAAAACGCGTATCAAGAGCTACTTCTTTCGGGGGTATCCGTCACAGCGGGGCTTATGGCAATTTATTTAACATTCCAAAGCCCCATTACATATATAGATAAATCAACCGGCATATACGGTCGCGAAGCGTTTATAATAATTACCGATGAGATATACGCCTGTAATGATACAGAAAAACAAATTATAACTGTTGACATATGCAACTTAAAAAAGATAAACGGCTTTTTAGGTGTTTACGGCGGAGATAATATTATTATACAAATATCAAACTTTCTTTCCAGCATAGCTCCTCAGAAAGCTTCATTATTTCGGCTTTCCGGCAGCACTTTTGCACTTATTGTAAAGAGGAAACATTTTCGCGAATATGAAGATAAAATTGTAAATCGATTTAATAAAATGTGGAAAGTATTTAATGTTGAAATTGAAGCTAAAATGAATATCAGCTTTATTGCACCTACTGAGGTAGCTACTTCTTCAGAAGAACTTTTGGCAATAATTGAAAACGTATTAATAATGGCAAACAGTCAAAAACAAAAAGGGAAAAGGCTCATAGTAGACCGAGCTGTAATTGAAAAGATACGCAGAAAGAATATTATTGAAAAAGCTCTGAGCACGGAAAATATTTCTGACATTATTAATGTTTATTATCAACCGATATATTCAATCAAGAAAAAATGTTTCACCTCAGCAGAAGCTCTTTCAAGGATGTTTATACCCAAACTTGGTAAGGTGTCAACAGATGAATTTATTCCGGTTGCAGAGCAGACAGGGCTTATAACTAAGATTGGTGAGCATATTCTTAATGAGGTTTGCCGTTTTGCCCAGGATGAAAAACTTTGGGAAAAAGGTATAAATGAAATTGATATTAATATTTCTGTAATAGAATGTCTTCAACCGGGTATCGGTGAAAAAATACAGACTATAATTAATAAATACCCGGAAATTATAAAAAATAATTTTAAAATTAATTATGAACTAACAGAAACTTCAGCATCTGCTGCAACTGATGCGGTAAGGAATCTTATAAAAAAACTTTCGGGTAAGAATTTTTCATTTTCATTGGATGATTACGGCCAGGGTTATTCAAATTCGGATACTGTAATTGATATGCCGTTTAGGACAATTAAAATTGATAAAAACATGTTATACGCTTGTGAAAATGAAACTAAAGCACGCATGATATATGCCGGAATGGCACGTACCTTTTGTGAGATGAACCTTTCCATAATAGCAGAAGGTGTTGAAACCGAAGAACAGTTTGAATTTATAAAAAGCTCGGGTATTGATTTAATCCAAGGTTATTATTTTTCAAAGCCGTTACCAAAAGAATTATTTATTAAAAAGATAACAAACCAGGAGGGAGTATTTTGTACGTATCAACAAAATTAATAAGATCTCAAATTGCGTTTTTTAAAACATTTATTAATGAGTGTTCAATAGAGACTGCACGTAGCGGGCAGGATGCTCTCGGAGCTTTGATGTCAAAAACTCATCTTAAAAATGTTGTTTGCGAAGAAAAAGAATTTACCGATTTTAAAGCAGAAATGATTTTACCTAAGAAAAAAAAGATGAATGGTGTGATTTTATATCTGCACGGAGGCGGTTATGTTTCGGGGAATATTGATTATGCAAAGGCTTTCGGGGTAATCCTTTCAGCAAAAAACGGAATCTCTACCTTTTGTGTGGCATATCGTCTAGCCCCTGAAAACAAATTCCCGGCTGCGTTAGAAGATGCGCTTTGTGCATTTATTTATCTCAGAAAAAAAGGTTATGAAGCAAAAGATATTATACTTTGCGGCGAAAGTGCCGGCGGCGGCTTAATATACGCCTTAACGTTAAAATTAAAACAAATGGGTGAAGATTTACCCGGTGGTATTATTGCAATATCGCCATGGACCGACATGACATTTTCCGGCGCATCATACGAGTATAATGACTCTGTTGACCCGTCAATGACAAAAAAGCGTTTGTCATTTTATGCAGATTCATATACCGAGGATAAGAAAAATCCTTTCGTCTCCCCTCTTTTTGCAGATGTAAATGGGTTTCCCCCGTCGCTTATATTTGTGGGCGGAGATGAAATAATGCTTGACGACTCACGTTTAATGCATGAAAAGCTATTGGCTTCGGGGTGCAAATCAGAGCTGACAATAACGCCAAGAATGTGGCATGGTTATATTTTATACGGTGTTAAAGAAACAAAAAATGATCATGACAAAATATTACGTTTCATAGAGGAAATTATTAATGGATAAAAAACTGCATTGGATGAGGCTTGATAATGCCGCAAAAATTTACCCGGCTGCAAAACGTCGAAACTGGGTAAACCTTTTCAGGCTTTCGGCAACATTAACGGAAACCATAGACCCTGTTGTTCTTGAGAGCGCAATTGAAACCACTGTAAAAAGGTTTCCGTCTATCTCTGTAGGTATAAAACGCGGTTTTTTTTGGTATTACTTAGAAGAGGTAAACACGCCTCCCAAACCGAAAAAGGACGGACCATGTCCATTAATTAAAGTCAAATTCAGTGAAATGAGACGCTGCGCTTTTCGTGTTTTATATTACGAAAACCGTATAGCGGTAGAGCTGTTTCATTCGCTTACAGACGGCAATGGCGGGCTTATTTTTTTAAAAACACTTGTTGCTGAATACCTTTTACAAAAATACGGAGTGCAGATCCCCTGCACAAACGGGGTTCTTTCCAGGACAGAGCCGCCTAAATCAGACGAGCTTGAAGACAGTTTTCTCAAGTATCCCGGAGATGTAGGCAAAGACCGCGCTGAACCCAATTCATTCAGGCTTACCGGCACAAAAGAAGAAAACGGATTTCATAATCTTACAACAGGGATAATTCCTGTTTCAGAAGTTTTAGCAGAGGCTAAAAAACACAATGTAAGCTTGACTGTTTTTCTTGTTTCGGTTATGATCGCCAGTATTATTGAAATCCAAAATGAAAAAACACCTAAGCGAAAAAAACAAAAGCATGTAAAACTACTTATCCCTGTTAACTTACGCAAATTTTTTAAAAGCAGTTCCCTTCGTAACTTTGTGCTGTTTGTCACCCCCGGTATAGACCCGAGAATGGGCGAATGGACATTTGAAGAAATTCTTAAGGCTATTCATCATCAAATGGGTACTGATATAACAGCAAAAGAAATGGCAAGTCGTATTGCTGCCAATGTTCAGGTTGAAAAAGCATTCGTGTTAAAAATCATGCCTTTATTTATAAAAAACTTAGCAATGAAAATAGTTTACAACATGATAGGCGAAAAAAAATCATGCTTTGCATTTTCTAATTTAGGTGCGATTTCTATTCCTGAAGGGCTGGACGAATACGTTACACGCTTTGATTTTATTTTAGGCGTTCAGGCAACAAACCCTTACAACTGCGGTGTTTTATCATACAAAGAAAACTTGTATATTAATATTATACGAGATATAAAGGAGCCTACATTGGAACGAAAGTTCTTCACATATCTACGTAAACTTGGCATCCACGTTAAAATTGAAAGCAATCAAAAGGAGTATTGAAATGTCTTATTGTGTTAACTGCGGTGTGGAACTTGCAGACAGCGAAAAGTCATGCCCATTGTGCCACACACCTGTTATCAACCCAAACGATAAAAAAGATAAACAAGTAAAACGGCCGTATCCCCCTTACAAAACAGTTACAGCTCAAAAAGTAAGCCTAAAAAGCATTTTAGAGCTTGTTTCATGGATTTTTGCAATTCCCCTGCTGCTTTGTATTGTGTGTAATTTTACGATTGATCACGCAATAACATGGTCGGGCTATGTTATCGGATCTCTTGTACTTATTTATGTTGTGGCTGTCGTGCCTTTTATTATCCTATCATTCACAAAAAAAGGTGCCCCGGCTATTTGCCTTTTCTTTGATTTTCTTTGTTTGATATGTTTTCTTTTATATATTGAAAATTCTACAAACGGTGAATGGTTTTTTGGTTTTGCGCTGCCTCTTGTTGGAGCATTATTCATATTTTTGATAATAGTAATTGCTCTTCGCAGCTTCAGAAAAGCTGAACCTTTTACACTTGCGGCAATAATCCTTGTTTTTACCGGAATTTTTTGTATTATAACAGAAATTCTTGTAAATATAAATTTTGCAGTCCGTGATTATCTTATTTGGTCTTTTTATCCAATGATAACATCAATTATACTGGCTGTAATTTTAATTATAATAGATAAAAACACCGCACTTAAAGAAAAATTAGAAAGAAAGTTTTTTATATAACAACGTGTTAAAATTATAAAACAATAAATTAGAAGCATTAAAAACCAAAACGTATAACTTGAAAATATGTAAAGCTTTCACCACACCCCCAAATCCTTCCTCGCACAGCGAGGAAAACCGTAAAGCGGTTTTGCCCCATAATATGGGGCAGGATTTGGGGGTGTTTCAGCGTCTGTGAAGGTTTGGCGACTCGCTTATGAGTTTATCAAGTAACGTGTTTCCTATTACCGTAAACAATCTTCATTACCGATTTTATTTTTTTGAATAAACATATCAAGATTGTGATCATCTGCAACAGCAGTATAATTGTAAAAGAACTTTTTAAGCTGTGAAATAAGTATAGAATCAAATTCGGATTCTGTTTTATCGGAGTTTTTTTCATTGGTTTTATTATAGGCTTTTCCAAGACGATGTTTAATATATTTTTTAATTATTAAACGTGCTTGTGCATAAAAAACTTCATTAATTATAGGTAAGCTTTCAACACTGGTTTCAATTGGTTTTTCGTAAAATAGTGAAATATAATAAACAGCGTTTAAAAGCTGAAAAACTACGTTTTTATCTTTTATATTTTTGTCTGTATAAGGTTTTATAAACGAACCAAAAAACAAAATCGCTTCAATAAAAAGCTCTGTATAAAGGTTTTTAGGTATAAGTGACATATCTATTTTTTCACTATCAAGGGCTTCAATATACTTTTTGCTTTTTGTTACGTCAATGGCTTTTATGTCAATCTTTGTATTCGGATATGTATAAATAAGGAATATTTCACCCTCCGTCTTTTTATCTACAAGCATAGTTGTAATCTCTCCCCTTTTTAAATAACCTAAGCAAACAATCTTTGTGTTTTTGGCCATGCTTAAGTTTAATTTGGGTTTTTGGTTCATAATATCTTCTATTTCTTTAATAAATTCATTTAATCGCATCGTTATACTCCTATATATTTTTTTATAAAAAAGCGGCTGTCACTATTGTGACAGCCTAAAATAAAAAAGGGGATAAATGAGGAAAATTGTGCCAGTGGAAAACAAAAAGAATGAGTAATTATTATACCTGTCAAGAACACTTATTAAATTTTAAACAGGCGTTCTTTAAAATTTATCCCGCCACGGTTCTTTACACAAGGCAAAGAACCGTAGGGGTAAGTGAAACTCTGCAATTAAAATCACAGCAAGGCTCGGGGCTTTCCGAAATATAAAGAAGGGATAAAAATTTCGTCTTGCCCAAAAAACTATATAACCATGAAATATAAAATTTTAAAAGTGCTTATAATAATTATTATCACAGTTTTTTATTCAGCTACTTGCTAAAATAATTAAAATGTGTTATAATATTATATCGCAGATGCCGTAAGGTTATATAGACGTTGTCCTAGTCAACCCTATATAGTGCAGAGGGTGCTTCCAACACCTTCTGCACGCTGCGATTTTTTATGCAAAGAACACTTCAAATTAAAGAAGCGCCGGGCATAAAAAGCCGCTTTGGCGATTTGCAGCCGATAAAAAAACAGTTAGTTAATATAATTTTTAAATGGCACTGTTTATTATTAAAAGGCTATACAAAATTGGTTATTTGCCCGTTCCGCACATTGTATAGCCATAAAAAATCATTTTAAATCCTCTACCGTTTTATTTAATTGACTATACGATATTTTACAATTGACGAACAATAACAAACATCTTACCTTTCTTAATAATTTGGGCAAAAGAAAAGCCTGAAAAGTGAATGAACACTTTTCAGGCTTGTTATTTCTGAATAAAAGATAACAAACTGAAACAAACAATAAAATACCATTTTTCAAACAGACTAATATATGCTATAATCAATAATCGTCTGTAGTCAGATATTTTTAGTTTGCTTTATGTGTCCTAGTCACTTTATGCAAGATATGTGGCGCTTCCAACACCTCATATCTGCCGGCGCATTTTTAAGTCTTACGCCATTGACAAATACTTACTTTTCTATATTGTAGCATATTGCAAAGTAAATGTCAAGATAAATTTTAATAAATTTGAAAATTCATTAAAACAATTTAATTTATTAATAATATCAGCTATATTAAAAACAGATTAAATTCTATATTATATAGTTTAAAACTTTAATTACATTACAAATTATCTTATAATTAAACTTGGCTTTTCTTTTGTAGTATAAGATAATTCTCAAACCATTCACCACACCCACAAATCCTACTTCTTTGTGCGAGGTGGGGTTTGTGTTTCAGCGTCTGTGGCTACCCATAAGGCAAAATCGTCTACACGATAGCTACCAAACAAATAAAAATTAAACACACGGTAAAATCTCTTAAAATAAATAATAGACTACTCTGTAAATTTCCACAAAATTTAAACTTAACCACTCTTTTGTAGTACCCTTTCATTCTCAAAGTTTTCACCCGAACCGAAAATCCAAACCCACTATGTGGGTTTAAACCGCCTTGCGGTTTGCCTCGTTTCCGAGGCAGGATTTTCGGTTCTTTCAGCGTCCGTATAGGCTTTGACGTTATACGGATGCGGTCTTGACCGTAGCAAGATTAAAAAGGTTAATTGCTACACAATCTTCTTTACGGAATGAAAGAGGTGGAAAGCATTCCACCTCTTTAGCAATGTGCGTTTTGCGGTTATGCGCCGACGGCGCATAACCGCAAATATCGCACGCGTATCGTAATCAACCCATGAAGGAAATGTTAAATTTAATGGTAAGATAAAAATGGAGAATGTGTGTGGGGGGGGTAAATTGATAATTAAAATATAATCGAAAGTTCTAGAAAAATCTTGTTGATTTTTTTTACATAAAAAAACGATAATCGTAAATAGATCCTTCATATTGCGATAGTAGCCATCCAATACGAGCTATTTCATTGGAAGATTCTATTGTACAAGGCAACTTGGAGTAAAGACCAAAGCTGTTCCAATTCATCTTGGACAATCCTAAAATTTCAGTTGCAATTTGTGCCATATCCCCCGAACCGTAATGTTTTACGATCTTTAGCGGAAGCGGAATTGTCTTTCCTCCTTGAATGTACTTAAATTTAAGATTTCTTATAGACGGTGCGATACCATGAGTATACAAAAGCATTGTATTTTCATTTAATGGGAAACATAATCCCCGTCGAACTGGATATCCATCTATATTGAATTCCTTCGAAAATTCAAAGCATCGAATATCGTCCTCATAATTGATTTCTAATAGTTCAATATCAGTAATCCCTGCCGATGAAAGGCTCTTCACAAGTCCGTTAACTTCCTCTTCTCTGAATGGAGTGCGCTTATGAATTACCACTCTTTTGGGAAGCTCTGTAAAGGATTTATAAAACAATTCCTTTATATTAAGACCAAGTTTATATGCTTCATTTTCTGTCAAAAAAGGATTTTTCTTGTGGTCTAAAACAACATCATTGAGCTTCGAAAGCTTATACTTCAATCCTTGTCCATCAGCGGAATAGATATGGCTACATCCCACTACTACATCAGTTCCTGTATCTGATTTGTTTATGCTGTAGCCAATTCCGGTAAAAGCAGTGTCTTGACTTAAGCCGGAAATAACCCATGGTATGCGGCAAGATTTCACATATATCGCAAGGGATAGTGCCCACATTATTTGGCAGCGCATATTACTTTCAAGTGTTTTTTCTCGGATAAATTGCGTAGCAATATTTTTTTGAGCAGCGTATGCTTTAACAAAGTTATGCAAATCATAGTTTTCAAATTTATCAGAAAATGATGTTAACGACTCATATTCTTTTGGTATGTAGATAAGAACAACATCTGTTGGTTGTGAACTAAGTTTGTCAATCTGACGTATTATGTTTTCCCTAAATTCTCTTGCTGTTGCTTTTATATCAGCACCACTTGTAACATTCATATTTATCCACTGTTGTGAAGTGACCAGAGGAATATTTAATCCTATGTTAAAAGCATTATAAAATCCTGGAAATGGTAAGACGTACTCAATGTTATACTTTACATCGGAATGCTGATTATTTAATTCGTTCAAAAAAGTATAAAATGTAGTAGCATGGTTTTTTGGACAAAGTACACCTATGTTAATAGATGTCCGTAACATCTTACCATTAAGATTGAAGTCGTATGGACTATTTTGCGTTAGTCCTCGCATGGGATGAAAATCATTAACCATCTTATTTTGTTGTGGATTAAAGAAAGTCAATTCCGGATCACGACATTCAATCCCGTTCATGATTACACGCTTTGAATCAATTGAATTAGGCAAATTCAATTGATAATTGCTTAAATTATTTCTTATTCCAATTAAAGCACTATTTGAACCAACGGAAAAATGAAAAGTGTCCTTACTTGCAGGAGGAAAAGTGGCTTTCACTATGCTGTCACCTATGATAAAGTTCGTCCACTCAGCTATATAATTGTTGATAAATAGATTTGGCTTACCACCATTAATTCTTGCTGAAAAAGCATCAGCAAATGATTTCATAACTGATTTTGTATATATGTCCGAATCTCTGAAATGGTACGAAGGTAAAAAAGTTAAATATGTATATTTGTAGTCAAATTTCAACGATAATCGAACACCTAAATACGCATGAATTGTCATTCCTTGGATTTGATAAGAAAAAGCTTTATTTGGGTCTTTTATATCCCAGATTTTATCTTTAGAAAATGCTAATCCATTTTTTTCAGCTAATATTCTTGTTACCGCTCTGAGCAACAATTCTCTAAAAGTCCCATTGCTCAATATAAGTTTTCTGGAAAATGGTGTGATCTCTATGTTGCCGGACAGTCGCTTAGAACACACTTCAGCTATTTTTTCTTTTTCACCCCAAGCATATACTAAATCCTGAAAAGGGACTGCAATTATATTATGTTCTGATAATGATTTGCACACATTCCATGGCTTTTCATCAGTATCATAGCACAATTTGAATTGGTAGCAAGTAGAAGGAAATTTGATTAGGTATAAATTAGATTCAACAATCTTTTTCAGTGTACCGTCTGATTGTTGAAATGAAGTTGAAGTAAAATCTGTGTGATTCCCTAATGTATTCAGAAGAGAATCTATTCTATTGAGAAAATGGACATTGCCACTCATGCAGTAACGTGACAATAAAAGCATCGTTTTGTCAAATCCATCCGTGGAAATATAAAATCCTTGCCTACCATTGGTGGCCATAATATTTAGCAATTCCTTAACAGAAGAAGGACAGTCTGCTCCATACCCACACCAATAGAGTCTACCTGCTCCAGGCTGAGAATAAGCTTCTTTTAGTGCAGACATTAATGATTTGTCACGTCCACTATATCCAATAACAATTAGATTTCTCTTTGCAAGCTCATGTTGTAATGCTTTTATCAGAACATCGCTCTCGGAATCAAGCTCAACGGTAGTGTTCTTTAATGCTCCATATTTGTAATCGCCATGAAGGGCTACACAAAGGAGTTCTTTGTCTACATCAGATCTGTAAATACGATCCTGTGATTCTAATGTAACTTCCACAGGTGTCAAGCTGTATTGATGTGCCGCCTTTAGAGATAAACCATCGAAATTAGTTGTCCAGATGCTTTTTATCCAACCGATCTCAGCAAGCATGGCCACCAAGTGGTACCCTAAACTTGGGTTCTTGTTTTCAGTTAAATGTTGAAAGTATTTTCTTCTGTCATCATCAATAGGATACGCCTTTTCAGCAAAAAAAGAATACTCTTTATCAGAATTTGCAATAGGATAAACCTTTTGTGAATCCAACCAGTTTTGAATCGCAATGCGGACGTTATCAATCTTTATATTTTTGAATGAGTCTGCTAATGACGGGTTTTGAGACGTAAATATTTCATGCTTCCAATCCCATATGCAATCAGAAGCAGAAGGAATACCCGACTCCACAGAAGATCCTGCACCTAAAAGCAACGAATGCGTCGTATCTTTATTTTGTTTAAGTGAACGAATAAACTCGTCAAATTTAAGCGTTTGCATAATGAGCTCCTTTAATTTAATATTTTGTTCCTTTTATTTATTAAAATTCAATCATCTTAGTGATTACAATCAAATTCTAAAGATATTACAAGGTAATGTTAATAACATATATCTAATTTTCCATTATTGTACTAATATGATCGCTATTGAACTACGCATTATTACTATTACCAAAATCATACCACAATTCGACAAATATTTCAATACCTTTTTCACATTTTTGTAATCATATTGTAATTGAATACAAACATATTCATTTACAATTATAAATTAACACCGCCCTTTCCCCGCCGCCTGCGTTAATATATACGCATGCGATATTTGCGGTTATACACCTTCGTGAATAACTGCAAAACGCACATTGCTAATGAGGTGGAATGCTTTCCACCTCATTTATTCCGTAAAGAAGATTATGTGGCAATACACCTTTCTTAGCCTTGCACGGTCAAGGTGAGGAGAGCAGAACCATACGAAATGTTTTGCAGTTTTGAATAAGTAAATTTTTATTAAGACATGAAAAAAAGCACATGAATGCTTAATGCATCCAGAGCATTTTTGACGTAGTATTAGAAAAAATTTGCAATTCAAAACCGTATTGTGTTCTGCTCTCCTCACCTTGCAAACCGCATCCGTCTATCGCCATGCCTCCGCGGACGCTGAAACAACCCCAAATCCAGTCCCACGTAGTGGGTCAAAAACCGCTTTGCGGTTTACCTCGCTGTGCGAGGTGGATTTGGGGTTGTAGTGAATGTTTTGAGAATTGTTTGGTACTACATAAGAATAATCAAGTTTTAATTTTGTAGAGTTTTAGAACGTAGTCTATTTTTATTTTTCAGATAATTTGTTATGTAATTAAGTTTTATAGTAAATTAACTCCAAAATCAGTCCGTCCTTTAGTTCTATTTTCCGTTTAACTGCGTTATCCTCCTAGAAATACGGGAGTATTTCTGTGTTGTCTGCCTTGTCAGACGAAAAATATACTCGAAAATCCTGAACCACTTTTGAAGTTAATCGACTATAATGTCAAATCTTTTTATAATCTATTATTTTATGCGGAGCAATCAAAATCACAGCTTTGCTGTGAACCTTAGTTTTTCGTATATAACAAAAAAACGGCAGTATTAAACTGCCGTTTTATACGTTTCTATTTAAGGTTAACCGCTATTTTACCGTCTTTTACATCTATATCAACAGATGTGGGGATTATATCGGTTTCACACATCACGTGAACGATATTATCTTCTATTTCCTTTTGAACAACACGGCGGACATTACGTGCACCGTATTCGTGGGAATAAGATTTATCAGCTAAATATGAAACAGCCGCATCGCTGCATGTGAATTTAATTTCACGCTCCCAAAGGCCTTTTTCCAGGTCTGCAAGCTGAATTTTAACTATATCATTAAACAGCTCTTTACCAAGCGGTGCAAAGGTTATAATTTCATCAACACGGTTAATAAATTCAGGACGAAGGAATTCGTTAAGAGCTTTACGTGTTTTTTCTTCTGAAATCTCCGAAACAGATTTATTAAAGCCTGCCGCACTGCCCTTTATATTTGAGCCTGCATTTGAAGTCATAACAATTATAGTATGTTCAAATGAAACGGATTTGCCGTGTGCGTCGGTTATTTTGCCGTCGTCCAAAACCTGTAAAAGTATATTTAAAACATCAGGATGTGCTTTTTCAATTTCATCAAATAAAATTACCGAATAAGGTTTTCTGCGGATTTTTTCCGTTAACTGCCCTGCTTCGTCATATCCGACATAACCCGGAGGTGAACCGATAATTCTGGAAACGGAATGTTTTTCCATAAATTCACTCATGTCAAGACGTATGAGTGTTTCCGGTGAGTTGAAAAGCTCGTTAGCCAAAACCTTTACAAGCTCGGTTTTGCCGACACCTGTGGGGCCGGTAAAAATAAAGGAGACAGGGCGCTTTCTCGGAACAAGAGAAATTCTTGCACGTTTAACGGCGTTTGCAATCGCCTCTATTGCCTTATCCTGGCCGACTATTCGGTTTTTAAGCGTAGCTTCAAGGTTTCTCAACTTTTCGCTTTCGCTTGCTTTGATTGTGGAGGCAGGTATCCCTGTCCATAATTCAATAACCGTTATAACATCATCTATAGTAACTTCGATAAAGCCTATTTCTTCACGAAGTTTTTGTACTTTTTCATTTAAGCGAGCTTCATTTGCCCGTAGCTCTGCCAACCTGGCATAATCAGGGTCTTCCATAACCTCTTTATGCTCAAGCTCGTCAATTTCAGCTAAAACTTCTTTATGTTCTTTTGCAGAAATAAACAATTCCCCGTATTTAGGGTTTTTAAGAGTTGCATTTGAACAAGCCTCGTCCAAAAGGTCTATTGCTTTATCAGGTAAAAAGCGGTCGTTAACATAACGCTCGGAAAAATCTACAGCTTTTTGAACAACATACATCGGAACTTTTATTGCGTGGAACTGTTCATAATGGCCTTTAATACCTTTAAGCATTTCAATTGTTTCTTCAATTGAGGGTTCGTTAACAATAACAGGCTGGAATCGTCTTTCAAGGGCTGCGTCTTTTTCAATATACTTACGATATTCTGTAAGGGTTGTTGCGCCTATAACCTGAACTTCACCTCTCGATAAAGCCGGTTTAAGCATATTTGCAGCACTCATTGTGCCTTCGCTGTCGCCTGTTCCTACAAGAGTGTGAACTTCGTCTATAACAAGTATTACATTACCTATACGTTTAACTTCTTCCAACAAGCCTTTAACTCGGCTTTCAAACTGGCCTCGGAACTGTGTTCCGGCAACAAGGGCTGTTAAATCAAGCAAATATATTTCTTTTTCTGCTATTTTTGCAGGAACTTCTTTTTTAACGATTTTTATTGCAACACCTTCTGCAATCGCTGTTTTACCAACACCGGGTTCACCGATCAAGCAAGGGTTGTTTTTTGTACGTCTGTTAAGAATTTGCAAAACACGTAAAGTTTCTTTATCTCTGCCTATAACGTTATCAATTTTACCTTCACGTGCTTTTTGTGTTAAGTTCTGACAATAAGTGTTTAAAAAACGCAGCGGCTTTTCTTCGTTTTTCTCTTTTTTATCGCCTTTTTTACCGCTCTTTTTTTCTTCTTTTTTATCTAATGGTGCAGATTCGTTAGGCGAAGGTTGTTCACCTGACTGTATTGCGCCGAATTTATTCATTAAATTATTAAACATTTCCATGCTTGGGGCACCACCGGGAGTAAAGTTTTCATCACCCAATTCATTAAAAACTTCATCAACCTGGTCGCTAATCTCATCGAGATCGTCTTCGTTAATGCCGAGCTGCTTCATAATATTGTCCACGTTTGGAAGCTTGAGTTCTTTTGCGCATTTAAGGCAAAGGCCCTCATTTTTTGCTTCGCTGCCATCCATACGTGTTATAAAAACAACAGCGGCTCTTTTTTTGCATCTTGAACACATTACCATGTTATTTGGTATCCTTTCCTTTTGTTGTTTTTTCCTTGTTCATTTTTACAGCAATTTTTATATAGCTTACAAGAGAGAACAACGAGAATAATATAGCCGTGCAGAAAAGTACATATACAATTATAGTCAAAACATGTTTTTCGATATTAAGAAGTTCAAAGAATAATGACAGTATAAATGTTGCAAAGAACAGCACGGTTGTTACTTTGCCGTACCAACGGGCAGGAATAATCCCTTTTACTTTCTTGTATAGGAAAAGTCCGCCAAATATCATTATAAGCTCTTTTATTATTATCACCCCGGTTATCCACCAAGGCAAAAACCCGCTTAACGAAAAACAAATAACTGTAGACAGTGTGAATAGTTTATCCGCAAAAGGGTCCAATACTTTTCCAAGATTTGAAACTTGATTATAATGACGTGCAATATATCCGTCTAAAGTATCGGTAAGCCCTGAAACAATCAAAATTAACAGAGCAACCCATTGAGTGTTTTGATTAAAGTAAAACACACAAAAAAGAACAACCAATAAAATCCTGACAAGAGAAAGAAAGTTGGGGATTGTTGCCCAATCGTGTCTTCTTTTTGTAGGCACCATAAATGACTCCTTTTATTGTTAATCTTTGTATCCGAGTGAAAGCGGATTAAATTTTTCAAATGTTTTGTATACGATAGTTTTTTCAGTTACCTGTTTATAAGTATAACCCGTAACTTTTTCAAGAGTATAGGGATATATTGTATGAACAACCATAATAAGAACAAATGATAATAAAATTGCTTTAATTACCCCGAAAAGCATTCCTCCGGCAGTATCAAAATTACGTATGATAGGAATTTTTGCGATAAAGCTTGCAAGCCAGAAAAGAAGCCTAAATAAAATAAGCGATAAAACAAAAATTATTAAGAACGCCAACACCCGGCTGACCATTTCGGAAATAGGCCCGGCGATATTTTCAACCGCAGCGATTTTTGCCTGTTCGATATCATTGGCACGGGCTTCTAAATATTTTTCTGAAACGCTTTTTATATCAATACCGAAATTATTCAAAAAATCTGTAAAAAAGGACGGAGTGTTAGCAAATAAATCGTCAAAATCTATGCTCTCCAGAGTAGATTGAGTTCCTGCCGGGTCAGGTGTAAGCTGATTCATAACCCATGCTTCAATTGGTTTTTCCACGTAGTTATCATTTATAAATGTGCCGAGCTGTGAAGAGAATATAACTGCAACAATAATTGCTGCAACCGTACCCAAAAGCCCTATTAAAGATTTTAATAGGCCTGTACGTTTACCTAACATAATACATCCTACAAAAATCAATATAAGCAATAACTCAAGCCCTGCGGCTAATGCTATGTTCATGTTTTTCTCCCCTTATTTTAAAAATATTTTTTCTGCAAAATCTGCACCGATCGTATAACATATACCGTCTGACACGAGGATTTCTATTGTTGCGTCAGAAACAGGATATTCGTTTTCAACCTCACCTGTTGATGAAAG
Organism: Clostridiales bacterium; assembly: GCA_003343705.1. Taxonomy (GTDB): domain Bacteria; phylum Bacillota; class Clostridia; order Oscillospirales; family UBA644; genus QAKR01. Next base: position 59,778 of record QAKR01000057.1, read on the forward strand.
AACGGTTAAAAGATTTTCATGGAAAATATAAAACGAATTTCCATTGATATACAATCCTTTTATATCTTTATATTCTTTGGTAAAAAGTGTATTCCCTGCTATATCAAGCAGAACTGTTTTATTATTTGCCGTTAATAATGTATATTCATCACTTTGAGCAAAATACGAAAGTGAACCTGAAACAAAAGAATAAATTTGCTTTTGCTCAGAATCTTTAACAGATGTTACGGCATTATCTGTTATAAGCGATAGTTCACCGTTTTTCTTTGCCGCAATTGAAGCATAAACAGCGTCTTCTACAACAATTTTTTGTTGAATTGTGGCTTCTGAATAATTTATTTTACGTAAAACTGTATCAGTCGTTGTTACATTTTGAGAGAATGAAACAGCCCATACGAATCCTTTACCGATAATTGCATCCACAACGTATTCGTCTTTGCAATCCCAATTAAATATTTCCGAATATGAATTATCGTAAACAGTAAGCCGTCCTTTATAGCCGTAGCTTTCGGTTATAATAAATATATTACCGTTTTCGGATATGCCTGCATTTATAATATTTTCAGCACATTGAAACGAATACAGAATACCAAAACTATCTAAAACATAAGCTTGCTTACCGCCACGGTCAAAGGCTAGCACCTTTTTTGATGTTGTACGCAAAACAGGGTTTTTCATACTGACGGAATTTTCCGAATATTTGTACATTCCGGAAGAATAAACCGTTATTATACTTTCTGATGCTGTAACAAACCCATCTTTAAAAACAGCGGCTTCTTTACCTGGGCTTTCTGAAATATCACTAAATGTGGCACTTACGTTTTTACCTTTTAACGCAGACCTTACATCATAAATCATACGCCCGGTATTATCAAGAGAAATATATTCCGTATTCATAAGAATAAACACAGCGACGAATAAAAGTAAGGTTATTAACAAAAGCCGCCGTGTTGTTTTAAGTTGTTTGAGCTTTTTTTCATTATCCATAATTAACCCTATTCAAAAACAATCCGTGCGCCGGGGCTGTTCTGCCTGCAGCGTTGCGGTCTTTTTTTTCAATAATTTTATCAATGTCTTCTTTTGTTATTTTGCCTTCGTTTAGTTCCAGTAAAGTTCCTACAATAATACGAACCATATTATATAAAAACCCGTCGGCTTCTATAAACACACAAATCATCTCACCGTTTTTTTCAACACGTGCAGAAATTACAGTACGTGTAGCATCAGTGATTTTTGAGCCTGAAGCCATAAAAGAAGAAAAATCATGTTTCCCTAAAAACTTTTTAATCCCGTCGTTTAAAAGCGCAACATCTATATTATGAGGATAAAAGAGTGAATATTTACCGTAAAACGGAGATCTTACAGGGCAGTTATAAATATTATAAACGTATTCTTTTGAAAAAACGCTGTACCGTGCATGAAAATCATCGGAAACCATTTTGCATGAAAAA
>QAKR01000049.1 GCA_003343705.1 Clostridiales bacterium
ATATTTCCTTTGTATTGCGGCTGAATATTAAATTCTGCACTGCCATCTGTTGCAACTATGGTTTGTTCTGCGCCGCCTATAGTGTATTTAAACTCTTTTACTCCGCTTAAAGTATCTGTTGCCGTGATTTTTACGGTGATAGTGTCCTTAAAGAACAATCCGAAAGTAATTGCGTTTAAAAACTGCTTCCAGCCATTATCCTGATAGCTGACAGTAACATTTTCCGGCTTGGTCTGGTCAATTTTAAAGGTTTCTGTAACTACTTTTGAAATTGCACCTGTTGCGGTATTTTTAACATAAAAATTAACCTTTCCGTTTGCAGTTTCTCCCTCAAACATAAGGTTGCTGTTTTGGTCATGCCAGTAGTTACTGTTCGCGATATCTCTCATTGAAACCATATAACCCGGTTTAGCTTTTATTTCAAACGCTGTATTTGCCCAATCGTTTGTGGTTACAGTGTAGTCGGTATCTTTAACAGCTGTATAGTTATTATATATGCTTGCGGTTATGCCTGTGGGTTGTATTAAGGTGTAGTTATTTGCATCAGTTCCGCTGATTGTAAATTCATCAGTAAAGTTTATATTAATAATATCTTCCACATTAACGCTTGCAAAGGTTGGTGTTACGTTTGTAAGACTTACAGTATCACCGCTTGCAACGCCAACAAGGGTTGGTGTTTGGTTAAATTCAGCTGTATTAAGTCCGTCATACTGCTTGTCTTTTATTGACACATTAACTGTAAGCTCTTTTTTTGCAACGGTTAATTGGCCCAAAGTGGCTACATTAGCTGTATTGTTATCATCACCTGCATATTTCACAGAGAAATTCAAGCTATCAAGAGATGTTACATCATAAGTAATAGTTGCAACGCCCTTGTCGTTTGTAGTGCCAAAACCAATCTTTGTTTCACCATTGTAAAAATCAAGGCTTACATTATTTACATTTGCAATTTTTGAAAGTGTTGCGGTTAAGGTTAATGTATCGCTGTAGGTTGGCTTGTCAGTTGATACGGCAAGCGCCAAAGCAGGTGTTTTTTTATAATTCACGTTAATAGACATATCTGAGATTGGCTTGATTTCAGAAAGAGAAGAGTAGGTTTTTATTGAATCAATTATTGTAACATCTGTAAAACCACTGACAACATAGTCTGCTAACGGAGTAAAGGTAATGCCCATATCGCCTAGACTTTTACCGTCCGGAACCTGCACATCAATGCTGTTTTTTGTTGTGCTGTTATATGTAGCTGTGCCGCTGCCTGCATTTATTGTAACTTTATAAGTAAATAAATTTAACGTTGCCGTATCGGAGGTTACGCTTCCGCCGGCACCTGTTACTACACATTGATATTTATAGCCGTCCATATCTGCTGACATTACAACAGAATAGTCGGCAGATGTTGCATCATTTATGTTCTGAAAACCCTTTTCATCATTCTTATTAACCTGCCATTGATATGTGTTTACATTGGTTGCCACAACGCTGAATTTAGCGGTTTCACCAATCTTTTTAGTAAAACTCTGAGGCTGGGTCGCAATTTTCGGGGCAGGGACTGCGATTTTTATTGAATTATCAACCTTTGTTACTTCATAACCACTTGCATCTGATTTAAAGCATTTAACATCATTTTCTGTAATCTTGTAATCTACTGTACCCTTTGCTGCTGTGCCATAAGTTCGCATCGTAACGCCGATAGTACCATTTAAAGCACCTGTTACAGTCATTGTTTTATCAGTTGCAATTTCTACATTATTCACAGAGGGATAAATATTATAGTTATCTGTAATATTGCTTGCACCTTTAATATTAAAGGTGCTATTATTATATACACCACCGCCGGAACTTGCAGTGTTACCGGAAATTATACCACCGCTCATGGTGAAGGTTCCATTATTATTCACGCCACCGCCATAAATTGCGGTGTTACCGGAAATTATACCGCCGCTCATGGCGAATGTTCCATTATTATTTACGCCACCGCTCACAATAGTTGATGCCATTTTTATGATGCTACCACCATTCATATATAAAGACCCGTAATTAAAAACACCTATATTAGTTCCTTCACTAATATTACCTCCGTTTAAAGTGAATGTACCGTTGTTATATATACTACCATAATTACCGGAAACCCCTGTTGCAACGTTTTTAGATATACTGCCATCATTCATTAATAATGTGCCATAATTATTGATAGCACTTCCGTAGGATGCTGTGTTGTTAGTTAAAACTGTACCTGGGTTTAAAATTACTTTTGAATTATTGTTGTAAATTAAAGTTTTAGTATTGTCTGTAAAAGTATCTTTTCTTCCGTCAATCGTAAGATCACGTATAGCAAACTTTGAACTATTGCTCACATTGAACAAAATAATATCTGAACTTCCCCGAGTAAGAGATTTACCTGTTGAGGAATAGAGAGTAATATTTTTTGCCGAGATACTGATTTGACTTGTAACCGGAATATCATCAGTAATATTGATATAGGTCATGGTATCATTTGCTGCACCTGATATTGCAAAATTTAAATCAGACAAATTGCCTGCTGTTTTTATTTGACTGCCACCAATTTTCTGCACTTCAATTTGATTATCATTGTTGTTTAAAACTGCGTCATAAATATCCGAACCTCTTGCCATATTATCTATAAAAAATTGGTCTTTGTGGTCAGATGTAAGGGTAACACCAATATCAGCCACAATAGCCGTGCCTGTTGTATCCATATTTATACCAACAGAGCCGGAGTAATTATTATCAGTAAGGGTTATGGTTTTACCGCTTGTTATATAAACATTGTTCACGGTTCCATCTGATTTTTTATTTCCGGTAACACAAGCTGTGCCGGAAACTTTAAATATTCCACCGTCGTACACACCACCACCGCTTTTTGCCGTATTACCCGAAATAGTGCCGCCGTTTATGGTAGCATTATTAATATTATACACACCACCGCCACCCATGTTTGCCATGTTGTCCGAAATGGTGCCACTGTTCATTATGAATGTCCCATTATTGCTTAATGCACTACCGTAATAGCCTGTTTTATTAGATAAAATACTACCGCCGTTCATAATAAACATTCCTGAATTGTTTATTGCTGAGCCGTAACCAAAACAAATATTGTTTTTTATGCAGCCACTGTTCATTGTTAATGTACTATTACTACTTGTCATAATAACGCTATTTGAGTTTGATACATTATTACCGTCAATTGTAATAGTGTCTATAGTCAGATCTGCCCAAGAACTAACACTTATCATCTTCCCTGCGTATGTATTTTTACGCAAAAGAATTGAACCGCTGTCGCCCGAAATGGTAATACTCTTATTTACTATAATTATATTATCAACATCAACCATACCATTGATGTAAACCGTACCGCCGGCTACGGCTGCATTAATTGCAGAATTCACCCCGGCAGCTGTAAGAGCATATCCACCGGTACTTCCGTCAACCACAATAATTTTGTTTCCCTCTGCAAAAACAGGAAATGCCAAAGCCGGAACCATTGTAAACACCATTGCAAGGGTTAGCATTAATGCTATTGCTTTATTTACTTTTTTTGCACAAAACTCTTTTACTTTTTCTGTCATTTTGTTTGCTCCCTTATTTGTTTTTTATTTTATACTGTTTTTCATAAACCCATATGCTGTATATTTTAACATAAAAAGAAAAATAAGCCTAAAAAATACTTAAAAGGCTTATTTTTCTACTTAATTTTTATTTATATGTTTTTAAATCATCATTTGAACTTTAAAAGTTTTATCAGAAATGAGATAATCTAATTCGGCATTCCATTTTTTTGCAAATGAAACAATACTTTGTGTGCCTATTCCGTGGCCTTTTTTATCAGAAAGCGGAATACCATCTTCATTTGTTTTAATTTTACCTGTATAAGGATTTTCTATTTCCAAAAGAAGCTGCCCCGTATATATGGCGGTGAATTGAATTTTTCGTGCATTTTCATCAGTTAAGCTTTCAACACCGTGAATTGCATTTTCTAATAGATTAGAGACCACCATTGCAAGCTCTAACCCGTCAAGTGAGAGTTTTTTTGGGATATTAAGCTTTATATCACATGAAATTCCTTTTTCACTTGCCATGGTTGCATAATAACATACAGCTGCATTGACCTCCACATTCTCACAATAGTTTCTTGGGCTTTGAGGAAGTGAAGCCGACTGTTTATGTATCAGCTTAAGTGCCCGGTCTGTTTCACCTTTTTCAATAAGCTCAATCAAGGTAGCGTTAAAGTGACGCCTGTCATGTTGTATAACCCGCATTTGCTTTACTGCATCATCCATTAAAGACAGACGCTGTTTCATCTCGTTACCTGTTTTTTGTAAAAGAGTACGTTCACTCTGCATTTTTATGTTTTCTTCTCTAAGTGAATATCTTTGGATGATAATTTTAAGAGAAAGAAAAATACCAATATACAAAAACAAAGTTAAAAAAACAAGCAATAATATAGGCACAAAGCATTCTGTCATCGTTTTTTCAATATCGCCGCTTAATAAGTAGTAAAGATAGTTTATTAGCAGTGAAACCGAAAGCAGTGAGTACAAATGCCAATATTCCTTTACTTTGCGGTATATAGGCCCAGCCTTTTTCCAAAAAATATATGCTATTACACCAAAAAGCAAAGCTCTCGAAATAGTGTTTCCGTACAAAGGGTCTGGGAATAAATCAGATGTATAATAGCTTAAAAATACTATAGCTGCGTAAATATTTATCATAGAGATAAAGCTAAAACACCACTGCGTAACGGTTTCACAAAAAAGCGGCTTTAACGCAACCGCAATTACAACCAGTAATAAAAAATCCGTTAAAACTACAGCAGAATAATTATCAGTTAAATAAAAATATAAGTTTAAAATTAAGTTAAAAACTATAATCAGTATGGCTGTTGTAATATAGATACTCTTTTTTTTATACTTCGGAGTTGACATTGTTATAATAAGTAAAATCAGCATGAGGTCTGTAACAACTGCACGCACAATATCGGGAAGAACGTCGGAGATAGTTTCTAACATATCACGGCAACCTCTTTCCCCAAACGAAAATTAAGATATGTATTTTTCACCTCTGAAAACAGCTTGCCCGAGACAGGCACAAACATACCGCTGCGTAAGGTAAACCCGTCACGTGATAAACGCTCCACACAGCTCATGTTTACAATAAATGATGCATGGGGCTGGATAAAACGTTTGTCTGAAATAATAGGAATAATATATTCTGAAAAACTACCTTTTATTGTGGTTGTTTCTGCTATTTTACCGCCGGATAAAGTATACTTAACAGTATGATTAATATACTCGCAACACTCAACTTCCGATACTGGGATTGTATGTAGCCCATGTTTTGTTTTTATGGTTATCGTTTGTTCGTTTGCTTTGATTTTCATCATTGCAAGATCGAGAGTGCTGAAAAGCTTATCTTTTTGAATAGGTTTTATCAAATAATTAAGGGGGTTGACGCTAAATGAATCAAGTGCGTATTCAGAGGCTGAGGTTGTATAAATAATTTGAGCTTCGCGGTCAAGAGTTCGTAATTCCAAACCCAATTGCACGCCGCTCATCATAGGCATTACTACATCCAACAGATAAAGCTGCGCGTTTTCTGTTTTGCAATATTCAAGAAGTGTGTCAGGGTGCAAAAATGTTCGTGTTTCGGCATTTATATTATTAGCTTTTATATACTCATTTACCATTTTAAAAATTGTTTCAAGCTGATCAGGTATATCATCACAAATGGCTATTCTCATTTTTTGTCACCGACCTTTTTTATATCGGATAAAATGTTTTCTGCATTCCCTGTTTTACAATCGAATATCAAACGATTTTTGCTGATAATAAATATCAAAACCATTCCCCCATGCCTGTTTTTTATGTATTTTTTATTAAACATATTGCATTTACAAGAGCAGACTAGCCCTTATTTTTATACAGAAAAGATTTCCGATTATTACAAAAACTTTGTGACATAAATTTTCTGCATAATTTCCCTGGATAATTATAGCATATTTTACGACAAGACACAATATGGAGATTGCATGTTTTAAAATATTTCACATTCTTGTTATAATAATAGTTAATACATGTTTCGGTAATTATAATCAATTATTATAGACATTTGCCTTTATATTATTTTGTACTTCTTTTAAAGGTAAAAACGTTAGAGTGTAAAGTTTTAATTGTAAGATAAAAGGTTACCCCCCCCACAAAATAAAAACTTGACTACACAACAAATTCCCGACCATGATAATTTGACCACTCTGTAACGCCCCACAAAATTAAAACTTGACCACTCTTTTGTAGTACTACATAATTCTCGAAACAATAACAACAACCCCAAATCCCACCTTGCACAGCAAGGTAAACCGCAA